>CADBRE010000090.1 GCA_902797005.1 uncultured Erysipelotrichaceae bacterium
CATGTTTATGCTGCTCAGCCACCATTATTTAGAATAATGCATGGTAAAACTAGAAAATATGTATTAAATGATGAAGAAAAAGAAAGATATTTGGCATCTTTGCCTGAAAATGTTCGTCAGAGAGCTGAGATTGCTCGTATGAAAGGTCTTGGTGAGATGGATGCTGAAGAACTTAATGAGACAACAATGGATATTAATAAACGTGTTTTAAGAAAGATAACAGTTGATGATTGTATTTTAGCTGACCAGGTGTTTGAAAAGCTTATGGGTGATGAAGTTGAACCTAGAAGAAAATTTATTGAAGAAAATGCTGGTTATGTTAAGAACTTGGATATTTAGGAGGTGTAATGGTAAATGGAAGATAATAGTTTAAATGAGTTATTAGAAAGAGCTGAAGATGATTCTAATAACGAAGAAAATGATATACAAGATGAACAAGTAGAAAGTAATGATGAACAACTAAATGATGAAAAGATTGAAATGCCTGCTGATAAAGGCGAGTTTAGTGGTTACTTTCATGAAAGAGACAGACTTGCTGAGAATAATATAGTTAATGAAGTTGAAACTTCTTTCTTGGAGTACTCAATGAGCGTTATTGCTTCACGTGCTCTTCCTGATTTAAGAGATGGTTTAAAACCAGTTCACAGAAGAATCCTATGGAGTATGTATGAATCAGGTTATACTCCAGATAAACCTCATAGAAAGTCAGCAAAGACTGTCGGGGAAGTTATGGGTAATTACCATCCTCATGGTGACTCTTCAATTTATGAAGCTATGGTTAGACTTGCTCAAGATTGGAATGAAAGATATTTATTAGTCGATGGACATGGAAACTTTGGTAATATTGAGGGTGACGGACCAGCAGCGATGCGTTATACTGAGTCAAGACTATCTAAACTATCTCTTGAGCTTTTAAGAGATATTAACAAAGATACAGTAGACTTTGATCCAAACTTTGATGAAACAAGAAATGAGCCTAAGGTTTTACCTTCAAGATTCCCTAATATTCTAGTTAATGGTACGATGGGTATTGCAGTTGGTATGGCTACAAATATTCCACCTCATAATTTAGGTGAAGTAATTGATGGCTGTATAGCTTATATAGATAATCCTGAAATAGAAACATCTGAATTAATGCAATATATTAAGGGACCGGATTTTCCTACAGGGGCTGTAATACTAGGAAATAAAGGTATTAAACAAGCATATGAGACTGGTAGAGGTTCAATTACTATTAGAAGTAGGGCAACTATAGAAGAAGTTAAAGGTCATCCTACAATTGTTGTTACAGAGGTTCCTTATGGAGTAAATACTCAAGAACTTAAAAATAAAGTAGCTGAACTTGTACACAATAAAGTTTTGGATGGTATTACTGATTATCATACAGACTTAAAAGATGGTGTTAAGATAACAATAACTCTTAAAAAAGATGCTAATGCTCAGGTTATATTAAATAATTTATATAAATACACTCAATTTCAAGTTAATTATGGAATTATATTCTTAATGCTTGATGGATTGACTCCTAGAACTTTAGGTTTAAAGAGTATTATTTCTAAATATATAGACCATCAGAAAGAAGTTATTTATAGAAGAACTGCTTTTGATTTAAAGAAGAGTGAAAATAGAGTTCATATTCTAGAAGGTTATAAGATAGCACTTGATAATATTGATGAAGTTGTTAAGATTATTAGAGGCGCTGAAACTGATCAAGAGGCTAGAGAGACCTTAATGAGTAGATTTGGTTTAACTCAGATACAAGCTGATAGTATTCTAGAACTAAAATTGCGTAGATTAACAGGCTTAGAAAGAAATAAAATTGAAGAAGAATTAGCTAATTTACTTGTTTTGATTGATAAGTTAAGAGCTATATTAGCTGACGAGAAATTAGTATTAAATATTATTAAAGAAGAATTAACTGAAATTAAAGATAAATATAGCGATGAGAGACGTACTACTATTGATATGACTGCTATTGATTATATTGAAGATGAATCATTAATTCCTGAAGAAGATATAATTATTAGGATTACTAATAAGAATTATATTAAGAGAATAACTACTGATACTTATAAGACTCAAAATCGTGGCGGTGTAGGTATAAAAGGAATGTCTACTAATGATGAAGATTTTGTTGAACAGATGATTAACTTATCAACACATGATTATTTATTATTCTTTACTGATAAGGGTCGTGTTTATAGGCTAAAAGGTTATGAAATCCCAGAATTTTCTAGACAATCAAAAGGATTACCTATTGTTAATTTAATTCAAATAGAAAAGGACGATAAGATAAGTACTGTTGTTAAAATAGAAAAGGATAACGCGTACAAATATTTGGTATTTGGAACAAAAGGCGGAATTATTAAGAGAACTTTAATATCTGAATTTGATAATATTAGAAAAGGTGGTAAAATAGCAATTACGCTAAAAGAAGATGATGAGTTAAATTCAGTTAAGAAATCAACTGGTGAGGATCAAATCTTGATGTGTACATCAGGTGGCCGCATGGTTAGATTTAATGAAGATGAAGTTAGAATAATGGGTAGAACTGCTTCTGGAGTTAAAGGTATTTCTTTAGGTAATGATTATTGCGTTGGAACTGAAGTTACTAACAATGAAATGGAAGTTTTAGTTGTTACAGAGAATGGTTATGGTAAGAAAACACCTGTTAACGATTATAGACAAACTCGTAGAGGTAGCAAAGGCGTTAAAACTTTAAATATTAGTGATAAGAATGGTAATATAGTTGGTTTCAAATCTGTAGAAGATTCTAAAGATTTAATGATTATTACTAATTCTGGAATTGTAATAAGATTAGATATTAACAATATTTCACAAATGGGTAGAGTTACAAAAGGTGTTAAACTTATTAATTTAAAAGATTCTGCAAAAGTAGCTTCAATATCAGTTATTAACAAATCTGATGACAAAGAAGATAACAATAATGTTATAGAAGAATAACAGTTATATAAATTATTAGGAGTTAATGTTTCACGTGAAACATTAACTTCTTTTGTTATATATATTATATGTTTCACGTGAAACATATAGATATTTTTAATTTATTTTTTTAATGGATAGTTATAATTCAGTTGTTTGCTAAGAATCATTACTATACCTGTTTGAGCTTTAATTAAGCGTATATAAAATTTATTATTATATCTATAGTTTTAATCTGAATATAAGATTTTCTGATGTTTCACGTGAAACATTGAGTTATTGTTACTCTTTGTATGGTTTTTTATTATTGTTTAATTTTTACTTTTTTAATGTTTCACGTGGAACATTATTATAAAATATAGTTTTTTTATTTTATGATTCTAATTTTTATATTATTATAATCATTGAAATATATATTATTAACAATTAAACATTTAAATACTTTTAGAAAATTATGTTTCACGTGAAACATTAAATCTTTCTTTTATTTATATAGATGATATGTTATAATTCATTTGTGCAACACATAATGTAGAATCAGGTCAGGATCGGAAGATAGCAGCCTTAACACCTCTTGTGTGTGTGCACTTTTTTTGAGGTTTAATATGAATGATTATTTTGAAAAGTTGATTGAATTATCACAAAAAGCTAGTGAAATTGGTGAAGTACCAGTTGCGGCACTAATAGTTATTAACAATAAAATTATTGCTACATCATATAATTCAAGACATGATGATGGTAACCCTCTTAATCATGCTGAAGTTAAGTGTATTATTAAAGCTTCTGAAGTTCTTAAAGATTGGCGTTTAAATGAATGTGATTTATATGTTACTTTAGAACCATGCGATATGTGTAAAAGAATTATAGAAGAGTCTAGAATAAAAAAAGTATATTATATGGTACCTTCTACTAAGAAAGTTTGTAGAAAGACAAGTTATCAACAAATTAATTCGGTTTTTAATGCTAAATATATTAATTTATTAAAAACTTTCTTTAAAAACAAGCGTTAATTACTTAATTGTTAAGGTTTAAAATGTTATAATTTAATTTGAAATTGGAGGTAAATTATGTCTTATGTTGCTTTGTATAGAAAGTATAGGCCTAACAATTTTGCTAATGTAGTTGGGCAAGATACTGTTGTTAAAATTTTAATTAATTCTATTAAAACAAATCATATATCACATGCTTATTTATTTACTGGACCTAGAGGTACAGGTAAAACAAGTATTGCTAAGATATTTGCTCGTGCTGTAAATTGCCTGGATTTTAACGATGATTTATGTGGTAAATGTGATAATTGTAAAGCTTTACTTGAAAATGATATAGATATTGTTGAGATTGATGCTGCTAGTAATAATGGCGTTGATGAAATTCGTGCGTTAAGAGATAATGTTAAACTTATGCCTTCGTTCTGTAAATATAAAATTTATATAATTGATGAAGTTCACATGTTATCTACAGGTGCATTTAACGCTTTATTGAAAACTTTAGAGGAACCACCTTCACATGTTATTTTCATTTTAGCGACAACAGAACCACAAAAAATTCCCTTAACTATACTTTCTCGTTGTCAAAGATTTGATTTTAACAGAGTATCTAATGAGCATTTAGTTTCTAGAATGAAATATATTCTTGAACAAGAAAATAAAGAGCTTTCTTATAATGTTTTATATTATATAGCTGATTCTTCTGATGGTTGCGTTAGAGATGCTGTTAATCTTTTAGATCAAGTCATTTCATTAGGAAAAGGACAACAAACAAGTGTTCAGGATATTAATAGATTAAGTGGAAAGATTTCTTCAGATTTAGTTTTTAGTATTTTAGATAATATATTACATTCTAATTATGCTAATTTACTTTCTATTTCTGAAGAACTATGTAAAGATGGTAAGAATTTGTCAGATGTTATAAACTACTTATTAACAATTTTAAGAGATATTTTGATTTATAAACAATTAAATAATTATTTTGATGGCGATTATAAGCAACAACTTTCTAATATTAACATTGAGTCAAAAGATATCTTGTTCTTTTCTAAAAGACTTAATGAATTATTAATAGAAATGAAAAATTCTAATAATCAAAAAACGATTTTTGAGATTTATTTGATGGATTTGGCAGAAAATTTTGATGAACAATCTACTGACTCTATGTTGTTAGAAACTAAATCAAATTCTTCTTTTTCTCAAGATACTGACTCTGAAAAGGTAGTTAATATTGTTAAGACAATAAATTTTGAATCTCCTGATATAGGTAATAATGATAATAATATTTCGTTGGTTGAAGATTCTAATAAAATGAAAATTGATTACTCTGGGGATACAGATTTTAAAGAACTTAGAGAAATAAGAATAAATAATGTTTTTGCTGGCGCTAACAAAGATGAGTTAAAACGAGTTCAAGACAGTTTTGGTAAGATTAATGATTATATTTCTAATAAAAAGTATAATGCTTTAGTTCAAATATTGGATGATACAATGCCTGTTGTAGCTTCAAATGATATTATTATGATTAAACTTTTAGATTTTGGTGCTTTAAGTATATTTAATAATAATATTAAACAAATTGAAGTATTCTTGAATGAAATATTTGAAAAGGAATATAAAATTGTTGCTGTAACAAATGAAGAATGGCTTAAATTGAAAGAAGAATATATTTTTAAGAAAAAAAATAATATTCCGTATGTAATTATTGATGAAAATAGTGTAAAATTAGAAGTGTCTGAAAGTTCTCAGGATGTTGAAGAATCAGCTGCTGATATCTTTGGGCAAAATGTTATAAATATTAAATGAGGAGGATTATTGTATGAATATGCAAAGTTTAATGGCTCAAGCTCAAAAGGTTCAACGTGAGCTAGAAAAAGCTAATAATGAAATTGAAAATTCTACTTTTGTAGGAGAAAATGAGGCAGTAAGGGTTGAAGTTACTGGTAAAAATGTTATTTCTAAGGTTGAAATTATAGATGATCAATTATTATCTGACAAGGAATTATTACAAGATATGATTGTTGTTGCTACTAATAAGGCTTTAGAACAAATTGCAAAAATGAAGAGTGAAAAGTTGGGTAAATATACTGGTGGTCTTGGGGGACTCTTTTAGGATATGATTTATCCAGAGGAGTTTGAAAAACTACAGGAAAGTTTTAAAAGTTTTCCTGGTATAGGTGATAAGTCTGCTGAAAGATTTGTCTATGCTATAGATTCACTAGATATAGATAAAGTAGAAGATATTGCTGATAATTTGATTAATTTTAAGAAGAATATTCGTAAATGTAAGATTTGCGGGCATTTAACTAATAGGGATGTGTGCAATATTTGTGATTCTGAATCTAGAGATAAAAGTATAATTTGTGTAGTGGAAGATTCTAAAAGTGTATTCAGCTTTGAAAAAACTGGTAAATTTAGAGGTACTTACCATGTATTAGGTGGTCTTATTTCACCGATTGATGAAATTAATCCTGAAGATTTAAATATATATTCTTTAATTAACGATAGAATTAATGATGAAACTCTTGAAGTTATTATTGCTCTAAATCCTACGGTCGAAGGAGAAATGACATCTTTATATATTCAAAAATTATTAGAAGATAAAAATGTTAAAGTATCACGTTTATCGTATGGTATACCTATGGGAGCAGATATTGAATACCTTGATCCATTAACTATTATACGTGCTATGGATGATAGAAAATTCTTGTCATAATTAGATTTAATCAAAATACTATATATTGGAGGAAGATATGCAATATATAGTTTTAATAATAAAGAAAATAGTAATGGCAATTGCAATGCTTTATACAGTTAATTTGATAGTTAGTAGTACTGGAATTATTATTCCAATCAATGTTTTGTCTATTAGTTTTGTGGCAATTCTTGGTTTACCAGCTGTAATTGGTTTAACAGTTTTAGAACAGCTTATGTAGGAGGATTTATGAAAGATGTATTAAAAAAGTATTTTGAACAATTATACCAAGAGAATAGAATGTCTCATGCTTTTTTAATATGCAATACAACATATGAAACTATTAAAGCTGAACTTATGAAAGTGCTTTCTGAGTATTTCTTTGATAACAAATTTGAAAGCGAGGATAATCCAGATTTATTAGTGATTAAACCTGAAAATGGAAAGATTTTAAAAGAGAGTATTTTGTCATTACAAGAAAAGTTTATGACTAAATCACAAATTAATGATAATAAAGTTTATATAATTACTTGTGCTGAAAAGATGAATGACTATGCATCAAATTCGCTTTTGAAGTTTTTAGAAGAGCCACAAGATAATATATATGCTTTTTTGATTAGTGAAAATATAAATAAAGTATTGCCTACTATTAAATCTAGGTGTCAAATTATAAATATTTCTTCTGAAACTGAAACAAATATTAATGATTTAGATGAGGATTTTCTTAATAAATCCTTGAGTTTTATTGATTTATTGGAATCTAAAAAGGTTAATACAATTGCTTACATGTATGATGTTTTAAATAAAAAGGAAGATAAAGAAAATATTGTTAATTTGCTTAATGTATTAGAATTATTCTATAGAGATGTTCTATTATTTAAATTACAAGGAAATCTAGATGTCTTTAGCAATAAAAAAGATCTAGTTGATAAAATTAGCAATATAAATACTGAAAAATCTTTAATTAATAAATTAATTATTATCAATAAATATGAAAATATGTTAGAATATAACTTGAATATTAGTTTATTTTTAGATAGACTTATTATTGAAATGGGTGGTGTGACTAATGCATGATGTAGCAGGTATAAGTTTTAAGGATAATGGTAAGCTTTATTTCTTTAAAGTTAATGATTTAAAAATTAAAGATGGCGACTTTGTTGTAGTTGAGACTGATAAGGGATTGCAAATAGGTAAGGTTGTTATATCAAATATTATTAATAAAGATGAGCTAGAAAATATGAAGAGTATAATTAGAATAGCAACCAATAGAGACCTTAAGAATTATGAAATTAATAAGAGAGATGCTGAAGAAGCTCTTGAAACTGCAAGGTCAATTGCTAAAGAATTAGATTTGAACATGAATCTTTTGGAAGCTAATTACACTTTAGAAAGAAAACAGTTAATATTTCTTTTTGTTTCTGAAACAAGAGTAGATTTTCGTGAAATGGCTAGAGAACTTGCGTCTATTTATAAAACTAGAATAGAATTAAGACAAATTGGTGTAAGAGATAGAGCTAAAGAAATTTCTGGATTAGGACAATGTGGTAGAGAGTTATGCTGCTCAAGTTTTTTAAGAAATATGACTGATGGTGTATCTATAAATATGGCTAAGAATCAAAATCTTGCTTTAAATCCATCTAAGATTAATGGTCAATGCGGTAGACTATTATGCTGTTTAAGTTATGAAGACGATGTTTATACAGAAAGAAGAGTTGGTCTTCCTAATATTGGTGATGTTGTTAGGACAAATAAAGGAAAAGGAACTGTTGTGTCACTAGATATTTTAAAACGTTCATATCAAGTAGATGTTCCTGATGAAGGACGAATTACTGTGAATTTAGATTAGGAAAAGTATATGGAAAATGTTGTTAATGATTTAGTTGGGTATGATAATCTCAAAATAGTACAAAATAATGAATATTTTAATTTTAGCTTGGAATCAATTTTGCTTCCAAGATTTTGTGTTTTAAGAAACAATATGAAAATAATGGATCTATGTACTGGAAACGCTCCAATTCCACTTGTTTTGAGTCAATTTACTAATTCTCGCATTATTGGTGTCGAACTTCAAAAAGAAATATATGATTTAGCAAAAGAAACTATTAGAATAAACAATTTGGAAAATAGAATAGATATATTAAACATGGATGTTAAAGATGTTATTAAGTCGTATGAGACAGACAGTTTTGATTTAATTACTTGTAACCCACCTTATTTTAAGTATTTAGAAAGTAGTAATATTAATCAAAATGAAATTAAGTCTATTGCTAGACATGAAATTAAAGTTAATTTAGAAGATATTATTTCTATATCAAAGAAGTTAATAAAAAATAATGGTAGTTTAGTTTTAGTTCATAGAACCGAGAGATTATCAGAGATTATTGAGTTATTAAATAAGAATAACATGGAAGCAAAAAGAATAAGGTTTATTTACCCTAAAGAAGGAGAAGATTCAAATTTAGTATTAATAGATGCACATAAAAATGGTAAAATAGGTTTGAAAGTATTACCTCCATTAATTTGCCATAATAATGATGGAAGTTATACAAAAGAAGTATTAGATATGTTTGAGAGGTGATTGTTATGTTACAAAAGAGTTATGATAATAGTCCTAGTTTATATATAGTTCCTACTCCAATAGGTAATTTAAAAGATATGACTACTAGAGCTTTAGAGATATTAGAAAATGTTGATGCTGTTTTTGCTGAGGATACAAGAGTTACTACTGAATTATTAAATGCATTTGGAATAAAGAATAAAGTTTATTCTTGTCATAAGTTTAGTGAAGCAAAAGCAACTAATCAAGTTTTGAATTATCTTAAAGAAGGGAAAAATCTAGCAATGGTTACTGATAGAGGTACTCCTTTAATTAGTGATCCAGGGTCATTAGTTGTTAAGAATGTTATAGATGCAGGTTTTAATATTATAGCTTTACCTGGTGCTTGTGCTTTTGTTCCTGCACTTAATATGTCTGGACTTGATCAGGATAAGTTTTTGTTTTATGGTTTTTTAAGTAATAAAGAAGGTGAAAGTTTAAAAGAACTAGAAAGTATAAAGAATATAAACTTTACAACAATTTTATATGAAGCACCGCATAGACTTTTAAAAACTTTACAAAATATATATAAAATCTTGGGAAATAGACAGATTAGTATTTCCCGGGAAATAACTAAGCTTTATGAAGAGGTGTTTAGAGGTGATGTTTTAACCGCTATTGAAACATACAAAGATGTTAAAGGTGAAATTGTTATTGTTATAGATAAGGCTGAAAAGAAAAGTGATTATGACTTTCTTTTAAAAGATGTATTTGAACTAATAGGGCTAGGTTTAAAAGCTAATGATGCGATTAAATATGTAGCTAAAAAGAATGATGCTAGTAAAAATATTTTATATAATTTATATGAGGAGAGTAAGAAATGAAGTTAATAGTAGGACTTGGCAACCCAGGAAAGGAATATGATAAGACAAGACATAATATTGGTTTTATGGCTTTAGATAATTATCTAGGTGATGTTCAATTTAAAACTAAGGATAATTATTCTATTTATGAAAAAGAGATAAATGGGGAAAAAGTTATGTTTCTTAAACCATTAACATATATGAATGATAGTGGTGCTGCAGTTAGAAGAGTTATGGATTATTATAAAATAGATTTAAACGATTTATTAATTATTTATGATGATATGGACTTTGAAGTTGGCAAGTTTAAGATTAAAAGAACTGGATCATCAGCTGGACATAATGGTATCAAAAGCATAATTAGTTATTTGAGAACTGAAGATTTTAAGCGAGTAAGAGTAGGAATATCAAAGCACAATGGTAATTCTATTGATTTTGTTCTAGGTAGATTTTCTAATGAGGATTCAGAAAAGCTTAAAGAAGTATTTAGTGTAATAAATAGGATTATTGAAGATTTTGTTAAATTAGATTTTAATACATTAATGAATAAGTATAATTAGAAAGGAAAAAACATGATAGAGGGATTGTTTAATGAAAAGATTGATAATGGTTATAGAATATCTATAAATCCTAATGAAATATACAATCAATTTCTTTTGTATATGTTTTTTTCGTTAAATAAAAACATTGTTCTTGTTACTCCAACTTTATCTGATGCAAACAGAATATATTCTAATTTGAGTTTAAATCTTAAGGATAAAGTGTATATATTTCCTGATGATGATTACTTAACAAAAAAAGCAATTGCAGCTTCTCCTGAACTTATGTATATGAGAATGAGGTTTCTTAATGAGCTCGATAATAGTGAAAATAAGATTTTGATATGTCATACTAATAGCTTTTTAAAGAAATTGCCTAAGAAGGATAAACTTAGAGAAAAATTAATTAATTTGCATGTTAATGAAGCAATAGATAGAGATAAACTAATTCAAAAATTAAATGAAATTGGATATAAAAGAGAAAGTCTAGTAACTAATACTGGTGAGTTTAGTGTTAGAGGTTTTGTTGTTGATGTTTTTCCAATATTTGAAGATCATCCAGTAAGGATAGAGTTTTTTGATGATGAGATAGATGAGATAAAATACTTTGATGAAAATACTCAGTTATCTATTAATAATATAGATAGTATTCAAATTAAGCCAACTTTAGATGAATATGATGATTCTAGTTCAAGTATATTTGATTATATGTCTGATTCTATACTCGTTTATCAAGATTATGATCAAATATCCAATGTTTATAAGTCTATTCAAGAACAAATGAAGTATTATGAAGATACTATTAGTATGTTTGCTTTAAATGAAATTACTAATGATTATACAGTCTATATTGATACAATAAACAATAATATGAACTATGATCTAGAAATATTTGCTAAATCTATAGAGAACTATAATAGTGATAAAACAAATTTTGTGATGGATATCTTAAATTCTGGTGGATATTTATATACTACTGATATGAAGTTTGCTACTGATTTGGGTATTAATAAATCAAAAGTTAGGCCTATTGATATTTCTAGTGGTTTTATATATAAAGATGTATATTATTTTTCTAAGAATGATTTAATTCCTCAAAAAATTAATTTACAATACAATACTGGCTTTAAGATGGGAAAGAAAATAGATTCTCTTGATAAATTAGAAGTTGGGGATTATGTAGTTCATAAGGCTAGTGGTATTGGGATTTATATGGGTATTTCTACAATCATGAAAAATGGACAAGCTAGAGATTACATATTAATCAAGTATAAAGGTGATGATAAATTATACTTGCCAGTTGATAAAGTAGATAAGTTATATAAATATTCGTCTAAAGATGGGGCTAAACCTACTATTCATAAGCTTAATAGCACTGAATGGGAAAAGACTAAGATGAAGATTAGAAATAAGATTAAAGATATTAGCGAAGATCTTATTAAAATCTATAAAAATAGATCTGTTTCTAAGGTTGAACCATTTGAAAAGGATACTCCTGAACAAGCCATGTTTGAAAATGAGTTTATTTATGAAGAGACAGCAGATCAACTTAAGACAACTAATGAGATAAAAAGAGATTTAGAAAGTTCTAAGCCTATGGATAGGTTACTTTGTGGTGATGTAGGTTATGGTAAAACTGAAGTAATTTTCAGATCTATATTTAAAACTGTTATGAATAATAAACAGGTTGCTTATTTATGTCCTACTACTATTTTAAGTTTTCAACAGTTTACCTCTGCAAAAGAAAGGTTTAAAAATTTTGGAGTTAATATTGCTGTTTTAAATAGATACAGTACTCCTAAAGAAGTTAGAGAAACTTTAGAAGGATTAGAAAAAGGAACTATTGATGTGGTTTTTGGAACACATAGACTATTATCTGGCGATATTAAATTTAAGGATTTAGGACTTTTAGTAATTGATGAAGAACAACGATTTGGAGTTATGCATAAAGAGAAGATTAAAGAGATGAAAAGCAATGTTCATGTTCTAAGTGTTTCTGCTACGCCTATTCCAAGAAGTTTACAAATGAGTTTAATAGGTATTAGAGATTTGTCACTAATAGAAACTGCTCCTAAAAATAAATTGCCTGTCCAAACTTACGTTATTAATTATGATCCATATATTTTGAGAGAAGTAGTTTTAAAAGAAAAAGCTAGGGGTGGTCAAGTTTTTATTCTGTATAATAGAGTTGAAAAGATGACTGATTTAGTAAATAGTTTTAAGAAGTTATTACCTGAAATATCTATTGAATATGCTCATGGAAAAATGACTAAGGAACAAATGCAAGATGTTATTTACAACTTTGATGAGGGTAAGTTTGATTGTTTAGTATGTACTACCATAGTTGAAAATGGAATTGATATTCCTAATGCTAATACTATGATAGTTATGGATGCTGATAGATTTGGATTATCTCAGCTTTATCAAATTAGAGGTAGAGTTGGAAGAGGAGACAGGCAGGCCTATGCATACTTGATGTATAATAAGGACAAAATACTTGGAGATACAGCCCAAAAAAGGTTAGAAGCAATAAAAGAGTTTACTGAACTAGGTAGTGGTTATAAGATAGCCATGAGAGATTTAAGTATTCGAGGCGCTGGTGATTTACTTGGAAGTGAACAAGCTGGATTTATTGATTCAGTGGGTGTTGATATGTATATCGAGCTAATCAATGAGGAATTAAACGGCATTAAAGAAGAGGAAGAAAAGCCTGAAGTTAAAATAGATGATGTTGCTACTCATATTAGTGAGAGCTATTCAGATGAAGATGCAATTATAATTGAGCTTCATAAAAAAATAAGTAATATAAATACAGTAAAAGAACTAAATGAAATATATAAAGAAATTGAAGATAGATTTGGTAAAGTTGATAAAGAATTAGAAATATACATGTATCAAGAATTAACTGAAAAACTAATGAATCAACTTAATATAAAGATTGTTATTAATGATAAAAGTAAGCTTTCTATTAGACTTGATGAAGATGTTTATTCTAAGCTTAATATTGAAAGATTATTCATTGAATCTACCAAGATATCTACAAAGTATAATTTTGTTTATAGGGGAAGTTCAATTATTATAACTTTAAATAAGATGGGCCTTGATAAACACTATATTTATTACCTATTTGATTTACTTGTATTTATACAAAGTGAAATAAATTAAAAACAATAGTATAAAACCTCTTATTTTATTTAGAATAAATGTTAGAGGTGTTTCATGAAAAATACTGGTATAATTAGAAAAATTGATGAATTAGGAAGAATTGTTATTCCTAAAGAGATTAGAAAGAATCTAAATATTAGAAATGGCGAGGATATACAAATTTATATTGATGAAGATAAAATAGTTCTTAAGAAACATCAAAAAATGTTATCCATAAAAGAAAATGCTAAAAAATATATAGATTCTTTTTCTAAACTAACTACTTCTAAGCTTTTAGTAACTGATAAGGAAAAAGTCATTGCTTCAAGCGGTAATACAATTATAGATGCTAAAATTGATTCGAATGTAGTTAGCTTAATTAGTGATAGAAAAGTTGGTATTGGAAGAGGTATATCTTTTGAAAATAATAAAGTTGATAGCTATTATTATGCTGTTCCTATAATTGTTGATGCTGATTCAATTGGATCTGTTATTGTACTTAGTGATTTAGAAGTAAATGAACAAGATAAGCTTTTAATTAGTGTTATCAAGATACTTTTAGAGTCTTTAATTTATTAAAAATCGCCTTTTTTCGCTAAAAAGTCATAAAATCATAAAAAACTTAATACAATTTGCTTGAAATCTTGTAAAAAAAATGTTATATTACATAAGCAAAGAGTTTCTATGACTTGATTTGTCATGGCGAAAGGAGAATAATAATGAGAAAAGGAATTCATCCAGAACTAAAAGAATGTAAAGTTAAATGTGCTTGTGGTAATGAATTTACTACTAAGAGTACTAAAAGTGAAATTCAACTTGAAACTTGCAATAAATGTCATTCATTCTATACAGGAAAACATATGACTGCAAGAACAGGTAATGTTCAAAAGTTCAAAGAAAAATATGGTTTAAAATAGTCAAGTAAATGACTATTTTTTCTTTTTGTTAGATTATTTACTTAAAAACCATTTATAATATATTTAGAGGTGTTTATATGAAAATTGGTATTGCTTCCGATCATAAAGGTTATAAGATGAAAGAGAAGATAAAAAAATATCTTTCTAAAAAAGGTATTGAATATGTTGATTACGGTACTGATTCTACTCTAAATGTTGACTATGTTGATTATGCATTGTCATTGTGCAAAGGAGTATTAGATAAACAAGTTGATAATGGAATACTAATATGCGGTACTGGAATTGGAATGAGTATTGTTGCAAATAAGGTTAAAGGAATTATGTGCGCTAAGGTTGATGATGCTAATGAGGCTAAGCTTGCTAAGGAGCATAATCACGCTAATGTTATATCATTTTCTGCTAATCATTTTCTATTTACTGCAAAAGATATTGTAGATGCTTATTTAGATGCTGGTCCTTTGGATCTTGAAAGATATAATAGAAGAATTGATAAGATTAAGAATATTGAAAAAATGAAGAAATACTAATTAGTGAAGTTATTTGTCATAACTTCTTTTCTTTTTGCATATAATCTACTATGAAAAAGTATCTAATAATAATCGTAGCTTTAATCGTGGTTTATGTTTTTACTATGCCTGAGGAAATTAATTTTGACAATAATAATTTTGATAACCGACGATCAGTATTAGTTTCATATAATGAAGAAGAGCTTTCTATGTCTATTGATGATTATGTTTTGGGAGTATTAGCTTGTGAAATGCCAGCTTTATTTGATGAAGAAGCTTTAAAAGCTGGAGCTGTAGCTATACGAACATTTTATAAGTATAATAAGCTTAAAAACAATAATTATGTTGCCAAGAATACAGAACAATGCTTTGCAGATGAAAATAAAATGAGAGAGAATTGGGATTCAAAGTATGATGTATATTTAAATAAATTAAAAAGTGCTATTAGCGAAACAAGTAATGAGTACATTACATATGAAGGAGATATAATTGCTTCTTTTTACTTTAGTTTGTCAAATGGTTATACAGAAAGCGCTAATGAAGTATTTTCTAAGGATTTACCTTACCTTGTTAGCGTTCCCTCGACATGGGATGAAAATGTAAAAACTTTTAAAAACATATTGCAGATTGACATTATCACTTTTTTAAATAAATTAGGATTACCACAAAATAGCAATGTTTTAGTAAAAGATGTGATTAAAACGGATAGTGGAAGAATTAAGCAAATAACAATTAATGACAAAGCGTTTAATGGAATTGATGTTAGAAAACTTTTGAATCTAAAGAGTACTGATTTTGAAATAGAGGTTTATAATGGAATGGTCAATGTTATAACTAAGGGTTATGGACATGGCGTTGGCTTGAGCCAATATGGTGCGAATGAAATGGCTAAGTTGGGTTATAAATATGATGAAATCTTAACTTATTATTATAAAGATACAAAAATTTCCAAATTAGATGTATAAAGAAAAATAATTTGTTCACATTATAAGTAGGAGAGTGAACAAATGAAAAGTAAAAGTGTAAAAAGATTAATTATTCCTTCAGTTTATTTAGTTGCTGTTTTATCAGTAATTGGTAGTATTTATTTAACTATCACTTCTATAGGTTCTTATTTCAGGGAATCAGATGATTTTAAATATTCTATTAATGGTGTTACTGAAACCCCATCTAAGCCTTATCAACCAGTTCAAGCTAATGAGAGCAAAGATGTTAATAAAGACACAATTATTAGACCATATACTTCAGATAAAGTTAGCGTTGGCAGAAGTTTCTATGATTATGAAGCTGATTCAAAATCTCAAGAAAACTCAATTATATTTTATGAGAACACCTATATACAAAATACTGGTGTAGATTATATTAATGAATCTGAATTTGATATAGTAAGTGTGTTAGATGGTAAGGTTGTATCTGTTGAAAAAGATGAAATATTGGGTAATACTATTAAAATTGAACATGAAAAAGATATTGTTACTGTTTATGAAGGAATAGATAATATCACTAAAAAAGTTGGAGATACTGTAGAGCAGGGAGAAAAGATAGGAGTAAGTAGTACAAGTAATATTAATCAGAATTTCACATCTAGTCTTCATTTTGAAGTTTATTACAAAGGTGAAGTAATAAATCCTGAAAACTTCTATACATTAAATATTAATGACTTATAAAAACTAATTTCGATTAGTTTTTTTTCTTAATGGTTTTAGTGTATCTATTCAAAATTAAAAAATAGTGATATTATTATAATAGAAAGGAGGAATATGATAAGTTTTATTATTATTTCGGATGATAAGAAATGTATACTAAAGATTAATAATATAGTTTTATCTTATATGATGAAAAACGACTTTGAGTTTAATATTGTTAAGCTTAAAAGTAATGATAAATTGGTTTTCAATAATGATAATAATAAAATCTATATTATTGACTATGATAGTGCTTCTATGCTGCCTAGAGATATAAGACTATCTGATTGGAAAAGTCCGATAATAATGCTTGCTAATGATACAGATAAAGTTAAAACTTTAAAGAGACTACAAATTTTAGATATTATAAATAAAAATGAACGATTGAATATTAACTTATATGAATTATTTGACATTTGTTTTAGGCAGTTAAATATTAGATCTTCATTTAAATATAAAATAAACAAGAATAATTATAGTATATATTATGATAATATTCTCTATATTTATAAAGACACTGTTGAAAGAAAAAGCGTACTTGTAACTGAGAATAATGAATATAAAATATCTATTTCACTATCTAAGATGCATAAAATGTTACCTAGAAACTTTGTTTATTCGCATAAGTCTTGTATTGTTAATTTAGATAGAATAGCTATTTTTGATTGGTGTTCATACAAAATAGTTTTTGATAATGGTAAATACATTGAATTATTAACGAAATCTCATAAGCAAGAACTAGTTGGGGAATGATGATTATTAAAGATGAAAAGTTAAAAGTTTTTTGACTTTTGTTTTTTTTATACAAAAATTTGAGTATTTCATGCAATCTTTATGAATTTGAAATATAAAATTGTTATTATTTTATTGCTCGCTAAAAAAAATGTAAGATAGTGTCGAGCGAAATGAGTTGATTAAGACAGTGGCCATGTTTTATCATTAAAGTGTAAGGAAGAGAGGTGTTAGTTGTGTATACTAAAGGCAGAGTAAAATGGTTCAATAATCAAAAAGGTTATGGATTCATTGAAGGCGATGTTGATGGAAAGGATGATGTTTTTGTACATTATTCAGCTATTGAGCAAGAAGGTTATAAGACATTAAGTGAAGGTGATGTAGTAGAATTCACTTTAATTCATACAGCTAAAGGAAATCAAGCAATCGGCGTCAAAGAAGTGAAATTAACTACAGTTTAGTAGTTTTTTTCTTTATTATATGATAAACTATAATTAGAGAGGTGAATGAAATGAAATATACTGTTAGAGGAAACAAGATGGAAGTTACTGAAGCAATCAAAGATTATGTTATGGATAAGCTTTCTAAGCTTGACAAGTACTTTGATAATGCTGAAGATGTTGATGCTAAAATACAATTTAGCGTAAGGGGAAGAGAACAAAAAGTAGAAGTAACTATTAATAGTAGTAACTATGATTTAAGAGCTGAAGTATCACATAGTGATATGTATGCTGCAATTGATTTGGCTGTTGATAAACTAGAAGGACAAATAAGAAAGTTTAAAACTAAACTGTTGTCTAAAGAAAAAGTTCAAATGATTTATGATGACTTTATAGAAGATGATGAAGAATTAGAAGAAATTGTTAGAAGAAAAAAAGTTTATTTAAAGCCAATGGATGAAGAAGAGGCTATTACTCAAATGGAACTATTAGGTCATACATTCTTTGTATTTAAAAATATTGATACTAATGAAGTAAATGTTCTATATAAGAGATTAGATGGAGCTTACGGAATTATAGAAACTAATTAAATATCTTTTAAGGGTAAGTTAATTCTTATCCTTTTATTTTGCAATAATTCTTTAAAAAATAGCAATTATTTGGTATTATATTATTACAAGGAGATGAGATCATGAAAATATTTAATAAGTTATTCAATCATGAATATAAAGAATTAAAAAGATTTGAAAAATTAGCTGATGAAGTTCTTGCTTTAGAAGAAGAATATTCTAAGCTAAGTTATAAGGAATTAAGAGCTAAAACTGATGAGTTTAAGACCAGGTTATCTGAAGGAGAGACACTTGATGACATCTTAGTACCAGCTTTTGCAACAGTTAGAGAAGCTGCTTATAGAGTACTAAATGAAAAACCTTATAAAGTTCAGGTTATTGGTGGAATTTGCCTTCATTATGGTAATATTGCTGAAATGAAAACTGGTGAAGGTAAGACTTTAACAAGTACTATGCCAGCATACCTTAATGCTTTAAGTGGGCTAGGTGTTCATGTAATTACGGTTAATGAATACTTAAGTACAAGAGATGCTCAGTGGATGGGGCAGGTATATGATTTTCTTGGAATTAGTGTAGGTGTTAATTTAAAAGATTCTACACCTGAGGAAAAGAGAGAAGCTTATAATAAGGATATTACTTATACAACTAATAATGAACTTGGATTTGACTATTTAAGAGATAATATGGTTGTTAGAAAAGAAAATAGAGTTCAAAGAGAATTAAACTTTGCTATTATAGATGAAGTCGACTCAATATTAATAGATGAAGCAAGAACACCTTTGATTATAAGCGGAGGTGTGGCTAAAACTGCAAGCGAATACAATATTGCAGATAGAACTGCAAAGGCACTAAAACCTGAAGATTATGTGCTTGATGAAAAAACAAGAAGTGTAACTTTAACTGAAGAAGGTATTAAGAGATGTGAAGAATTATTACATTTAGATAACCTTTATGACATTAAAAATGCTGGAATGGTTCATAATCTAGACAAGGCACTCGTTGCTAACTATGGATTTAAGAAAGATGTGGATTATGTTATTGATAATGATAAGATTGTTATAGTTGATGCGTTTACTGGAAGGCTTATGCATGGAAGACAATATAGTGATGGACTTCATCAAGCATTAGAGGCTAAGGAGGGAGTACATATTAATGAAGAAACTAAAACTTTAGCAACTATAACTTTCCAAAATTTATTTAGAATGTATAATAAACTTTCAGGTATGACAGGAACTGCTAAGACTGAAGAAGAAGAGTTTATGAATATATATAATATGTATGTTATAGAGATTCCTACAAATAAACCTGTTATTAGAAATGATATGGAAGATCTTGTGTATATAAATATGAGAGGTAAGTATAATGCTCTTGCCAATACTATTGATGAAATACATAAGACTGGACAGCCAATACTAGTTGGTACTGCTTCTATCGAAAGCTCTGAAGTACTTAGTGAATTATTAAAGAAGCGTGGAGTTAAACATGAACTTTTAAATGCCAAGAATCATGAAAGAGAAGCTCATATAATTGAAAATGCTGGACAAAAAGGCGCTGTTACTATAGCTACTAATATGGCTGGGCGTGGTACAGATATCAAATTAGGTGAAGGAGTTGCTGAACTTGGTGGTCTTGCTGTTTTGGGTAGTGAGAGGCACGAGTCAAGGCGTATAGATAATCAGTTAAGAGGGCGTGCTGGCCGTCAAGGTGACCCGGGAATGACTAGATTCTTTATATCTATGGAAGATGATTTAATGGTTAAGTTTGGTTCTGATAAGATTAAAGGTATCATGGCTACTCTTGGTTTTACTGAAGACACACCAATAACTCACAAGATGATGAGTAAGAATATTGAAACAAGTCAGAAGCGCGTTGAAGGATTTAACTATGATAGAAGAAAAGCATTATTAGACTATGATAATGTTATTAGTAAACAAAGAGAAATTGTTTATGAAAGAAGAAATGAGATACTTGATAAAGATAGTATAAGAGATAGAGTACTTTCTATATTTAAAGATTTTGTTATTGATACAGTTAACGCTCATTTTCCACCTGAAAATACTTTAACTCATAATGATATAGTTAATATATGTGAAATATTCAATTCTAATTTGCTTAAGAGCGAAAAACTATCAGAAAAAGAACTTGAAAATAAAGAAATAAATGAAGTTCAAGACTATATTTATGATGTAGTTGTTAAAGACTATAATGAAAAATTAAAGGATGTGCCAGAAGATGTTCAAGATGATTTTGAAAAAGCTATTACTTTAAGAGTGCTAGATAAAAACTGGATGAATCAACTTGATAATATGGAGCATTTAAAAGAAGGTATAGGCTTGAGAGGTTATGCTCAGACAAATCCACTTCAAGCTTATGCTTTAGAAGGTTTTGAGATGTTTGATAATATGCTTAAGGAAACAAATAAAGAGATAACTACTTATTTACTTAAAGCAGAAGTAAGACAAAATCTTGAAAGACAAGAGAATAAGAATATTAGAACTAATGATTCTAGTGAAGGTGTTAAAAAGACTCCTAAAAAAGCCGAAAATAAAATAGGAAGAAATGATCCATGTCCATGTGGCAGCGGATTGAAGTATAAAAACTGTTGTGGACGATAACCTCGCGAGCCCAGGAAATATAAGGGCTTCCGGGGTTTTTCTTTGCTTCAAAAAGTTGTAATTTTTTGCAAAAAAGTGCCTCTACATACGTTTTACATACGTTTTTTTCTGTGAGTTTTTGATAATTTTAAGATATGAATCCATGATATAATATAATTAGATCTTTACTTGGGAGATGTTAAAATGAAACAAATAAAAATTATTGATAATGAATTATTAATTAGTGAATGGAATTACGAAAAAAATATAGGTTATGATCCTCAGAATCTTACTTGTGGAAGTAGTTATTTTGTTTGGTGGAAATGTAAAAAAGGACATGAATGGCAAGCTCAAATAAATAGTAGAAATAGAGGAAGAGGATGCCCATATTGCTCTAATCAAAAACTACTGATAGGATTTAATGATTTATTGACAACAAATCCTGAATTGGCGAGCGAATGGAATTATAAAAAAAATAAAATAAAACCATCACAAGTTATTGCTGGATCAGAACAAAAAGTATGGTGGAAGTGCAAAAATGGTCATGAATGGCAAGCACAAATAAATAGTAGAAATAGAGGCAATGGGTGTCCAGTGTGCTGTAATCAATTGCTAGTTAAAGGGCTTAACGATTTAGCAACAACAAATCCTGAATTGGCAAATGAATGGAATTATGTAAAGAATTATTTTGGCCCCGATGAGGTTCAAGCACATGCAAACAAAAAAGCTTGGTGGATTTGCTCAAAAGGGCACGAATGGGAAGCAGATATTAATAGCCGTAGTTCTGGTCGAAATTGTCCAATATGTTCTAAAGAATTACAAACATCATTTCCAGAAAAAGCTATTTATTTCTATGTGAAAAAGTACTTTAATGATACAATAGAAAATTATAAAGAGCTTTGGTTGGATAGCAAAGAAATAGATGTTTATATTCCAAGTAAAAAAATAGGCATTGAATATGATGGAGACTATTGGCATAAAGACGTTTCAAGAG
Source organism: uncultured Erysipelotrichaceae bacterium (assembly GCA_902797005.1). Taxonomy (GTDB): domain Bacteria; phylum Bacillota_I; class Bacilli_A; order RF39; family UBA660; genus RUG727. The sequence continues at coordinate 22,147 of CADBRE010000090.1, forward strand.
ACACAGAAAAAGACTTGTTGTGTAAGAATAATGGTGTCAAACTTATACGAATAAGAGAACCTAATTGCAAAAAATTATCTACTTCTGACTGCATAATATTGAATAATAAAACATCAAAAGAGTTAGAAAGTAAAATGAATTACTTATTCAATAATTTTTTAAATTTAGATATAATGATAAACTTGAATAAAGATAAAAATAAAATTTATTCTCTTATGAATTATCAAGATAAAAGCAATTCATTATATTCAAAACATCCAGATTTATGTGAAGAATGGGATTATGAAAAAAATTATCCGTTGCTTCCGTCACAAGTTCGTGCTGGTTCTGATAAAAAAGTATGGTGGGTTTGTAAAGATTGTAACTACTCTTGGGAAACAAGAATAAGTCATAGAACAGCTAAACATGGATGTCCTAAGTGTGGACATAATATCAAGGAAGTGGAACAATATGATAAGGATTTGAATTATATAAAAACATATAATTCTATTACAGAAGCAGAGAGAGAATGTAATGTTTTGCATATTAAAAAAGTATGTGATGGAAAGCAAAAAACAGCTGGAGGATATATTTGGAAATACAAGGAGTCTGATAATGAATCAAAAGATAATAAACTCAATTTATAAGTATATAGAAGTACTTTATAAAAATAATCAAAAATTAATTAAATTATTTGGCGTTGATGCATTAGACACATTTAATGATGGAACTTTGGATATATTAAGTATAATTCAAGATGTTCCAAGGTTAATACCATATTCATGTAATAAGAAAAGAAAATTATATCTTATTCCGGATGATGGACTTTTAACATATAGTAAGAAGCTCAAAAATCTTTTAGATGAGTATCAAAAAATATTAAAAAATAACAAAGAATGTTTAATAAAAATAAAAAGAATTAGAAATAAATGTGAACATATTTTGCATAATGTGAGTTTAACATCTTGTTATACTGGAAATAATGATTGGTTTAGATATACATTTAAGATTCGTGGGCACAAATATAATATAGAATCAAAAGAGTTAATTAGTTTATTTAAATCATTAAATATGCTATACAATAGTTTGATTATAGATATGTTAAAATATGCAGAAAAAAGGAACATTGACCATCCATTTTATGATCATCTACAAAGAATAAACATTCTAGGTTTTAATAAATTGTATGATAGCGGTTTGTTATATGAAATAGGTAAGAGTACTATAGAATTATAAATTTTGCATACGTTTTTACATACGTTTTGTAAGAATTTTGATGAATTATAAGTTGTAGATTTTACAAGTTATTTGTAATTTTGGCAAAAAAAATGTAGAAATTGCAGAAAAATTGCAGTTTCTACACCATGTGGCAGTGGTAAAAAATATAAACAATGTTGTGGTAAATAGTCATTTAGACCAATAAATATAAAGGTATTAGAAAAAATATTAAATTACGAAAAGTTGCAATTTATTGCAATTTTTTTGTTTTAGATACAGTTTAGATACAGTAAAACTAATAAAAGTCTTATAAATAATGGATATAATTTTATGATATAATAATTATAGGAGTTGATAATATGAATTTGTTTTTAAGAGAACCAGCATTAGAAGATAAAGAAGAAGTATTAAAAATGTGTAAGGA
>CADBRE010000091.1 GCA_902797005.1 uncultured Erysipelotrichaceae bacterium
AATATAAACACATACTAGTTTTGTATGTGTCTTTTTGTTGTCTTAAAAAGAAAGGAAGGATTGATAATATGACAAAAACAAAGACTTATTTATTAGCATCAATAGTAAGTGTACTTGTTCTAGCTATAGGAGTAACATTCGCATACTTCACAGTACAAATAGAAGGAACAGGAAAAACAATGTCAGTTAATACTGCTAACCTAAGAGTAATATTTACTGACACAAATGCAGCAATAAGTGCCACAAGTATTAAACCAGGATGGACAGCATCCAAAACATTCACAGTAGAAAGTAAAACAGATGCTTCTTATGACTACGATATAGTTATAAAGAATCTAGTAAATACTTTCGTAACAGAAGGATACTTACAGTATCAAATAGTAGGTTCTGGTGGTGGAATAAGCCAAGACTGGACAGATGTACCAAAGTCAGCAACTGCAACTGACACAGTATTAGTTCACAGTGTGCCACTAGCAGTAAATGCAAAACACACATACACAGTAAACTTTAGATACCTAAATGATGCAAATGCAGATCAAAGTAGTGATATGGGTAAAACATTTACGGGAAGCATAATGATAGCAGAAGGAACACCTGCGCCAGTAGCATCATGTACACTCTATAATGATGGAAGTGGTTTAACAAAAGTACAGCCAACTGATGATTATCGGGGCATAGTTTTTGCAACATACACATGCGAAAACGGAACAGCAACAATGACTACATGTTCATATGTAAATGCAAGTACTTCAAATGAAGTAACTGTGTGCGATGGTGGCCGCTACGGGAAATCTCTTTTGTGGTTTTGTACTACGAGTGACGACGACGGCTTCCTTAACTACTACTGTAATGATAGTCTAGCCGGCAGCGAATATGATACTCTTGGTTTGCAGCAGTCTGTCCCTTGTTCTTGTGAGTAGTAAAATAATAAAGACAGTTATCAAAAATGATAACTGTCTTTTATAATACTTCAATTTGTTCATCTAGTTGTATTGAATCGTTATTTAATTGTCTTTCTGCTATTTTCTTATCTGCATTTTTCTTTTGGGCTAGTAGCATATTAGCCCTTAAGTTATTGTCTTTGTATATAGATACATCATCTTCAAGGTCAACTATTTTGATTATTTCTTCTAATGTTGTTTCACCAAGTAATACTTTGTTTAGTCCATCTTGTAATAGGGTAACAACATCTCCGTTATATACTAGCTCTCTTAATTCATGTTTTGATGCATTTCTTGTGATAGCGTCTTTTATTTGTTCATTAAGTACTAATACCTCTAGTATTGCAAGTCTTCCTTTATATCCATGAGAGCATTCTTCGCAGCCTTCTTTATTTGCAACGTACATTTCGTCAATATCTTTACCAAGGATAGTCTTAAATACATTTTTTTCGTAATCATTTGTTTCTCTTTTTACTCTACATTTAGGGCATAACTTTCTTGCTAGGCTTTGAGATATGATCCCCTCAAGAGAAGAACCAAGTAGATATCTTTCAACATCCATATCTGTCATACGCTCGATTGAGTTTAATGAGTTGTTAGTGTGAAGAGTAGAGAATACTAAGTGTCCAGTTATTGATGCTCTTACGGCTATTCTTGCTGTTTCATCATCCCTTATTTCACCAATCATTATGATGTTAGGGTCTTGTCTTAATATACTTCTTAAAACTGTTGCAAACGTAAGACCAATTTCACTTTGGGTTTGTACTTGGTTAATACCAGCTATATCCATTTCTACGGGGTCTTCAACTGTAATTATGTTTACATTTTCAGTATTTAATTTTTGAAGCATTGAGTATAGTGTAGTAGATTTACCACTACCAGTAGCGCCTGTAACTAATATGATTCCATTTGGAAGTCTTAATAGCTTGTTAATTTTAGCCATACTTTCATCAGAGAATCCTAAGTTATCAAGTCCTTTTAAACTCATTGAATAATCAAGTATACGAATAACTATTTTTTCTGCATTATTGGTTGGAAGGGTAGAAACACGAAGATCAAGTAAATTATCGCCAATTTTAGTTTTAATCGCACCGTCTTGTGGTAGACGCGTTTCCATTATGTTCATATTGGCAATCATTTTAATACGAGATATCATGTTTCTTTTATATCTTTCAGGAATAATACCATAATCGTATAATAATCCATCTATTCTGAATCTAACTTTTAATCCGTTTTTAGAAGGGTCAAAATGTATATCACTAGCGCCTTTGTTTACACCATCAATTAATATTTCATTAGCGATTTCAACAATAGGCATTTTTTCAAAATCAAACTCTTTCATATTATTCCCTTTCTATTTCTTTTATCCTATATTTAATTATACAAAATATTTATCTTTTCTTCAAGCTATTCTTCATCATCTTTTTCATAATCTTTTTGAAGTGCGGAGAAGTCTACCTTTCCTAGCTTAGTTTTAGGTAGATTTTTTCTAAATACTATTTCGCTTGGAACCATATATTTTGCTAGGTTCTTTTTGCAGTGCTCAAGTATTTCTCCTCTTGATTTTGTTCTTGTGTATCCTTTATTTAATACTATGAATGCTTTTGGAACTTCTTGTTTATATGGATGAGGCATTCCTACAACTGTGCACTGAAGTACTGCTGGGTGTTTTTCTATTATTTCTTCAATGTGAGAAGGGTAAACATTATATCCACTTGTAATTATCATTCTTTTTAGTCTTCCTTTGTAGAACAAGAAACCATCACTATCCATATATCCTAAATCTCCAGTGTGAAGCCATACATATCCATCATCATGTATTTGCAAAGCTTCATTCGTTTCTTCTTCATTATTTAAATATCCCATCATTAATGCTTTACTTTGAATAACTATTTCTCCGGTTTCTCCATAGGGAACAGTCTCTCTAGTAGCTGGGTTAATTATTTTTAAATGGTTGCCAGCAAGAGGAATACCAACGCTTCCTGATTTGTTTACATGATCATGCGCCATTGTAACGCAAGCAAGTGCTTCTGAAAGTCCATATCCTTGAGTTATTCTTGCAGTGCTATTATGTTCTTTTAGATAATTGTTTATTTTATCTTCTAAAGGTTTTGGTAGTAAATCTCCACCACATATTACATATTTTAAAAAGGATAGATCTAGATTTTTTTCGTTAGTGCTATTTGATAAAGCTTCAAATAAAGTAGGAACTCCTAGTACACAAGTTGGCTTTGTTTTTTTGAATAAAGTATCAAATTTTTTAGCATCAAACTTAGGCACCAATATGGTTGAACAACC
>CADBRE010000092.1 GCA_902797005.1 uncultured Erysipelotrichaceae bacterium
AAAGCAAAATCAAATATAAATGAATATCTAAATGGGAACCCATATGGGTGTTTAAAGGTATGCCAGATAATGTCAACCGGATAAAATATAAAGCTTATAAAGAATATTGAAAGTAGAATAAGTGCTGCTCTTTTTTCTTTATCTTTAACCTTTTTATTAAAGAAATAATATGAAGCTAAAACTATCATTATAAGCGAAACATATACATTTGGGCATCCTCCTTCTAAATCAGCATTTTTAAATGAACCAATAAAGAATCTTGATAATAAATCAATAATAGCGTAATTTTGCTTTGGAATAAACTCACTTAGCATACCTCCAGCTTTACCTGATAATAAAGATAAGACTGATGGAACAAGAACAAATGAAGAACTTAAAACAGCGATTAGAATATATTTAATACACAAAAACACATTTTTAAATACAAATTTGCCTTCTTTTATGTAATCTATATATATGAAGTATATTAAAGCTCCAATACAGCTCATATAACCTATATAATAATTAAAAATAATAGATAATGTTAAACTTATATAGAATAAAAATGGTTTATTATCTTCTAACCTTTGTATTCCCAAGAAAATAAGAGGTAAAAGAACTACTCCATCAAGCCACATAATATTTTGACTATATACAATATTATAGGCCATCAAAGAATATACAACGGAGAATACTAAACTATAGAAACTATTATTCTTAAATGTTTTTTCAAAGAATATATAACTTGTTAAACCAGACAAAGCAATTTTTAAAACATTTATTATAAGAATTGCAGTAGGTATATCTACTTTATCAAAGAAATATATAATTAAGTTAAGTGGACTCATCAAATAATAAGTAATTATACCAATAAGGTTCCCTCCAAGAGTTTTACTAAAGGTGAAGAAAGGAGAAATATCTTTATTTAGTATGTTTTTAAGTGCATTAAAGAATGCGACATATTGATCAGCCATGTCAACAGTTAAAATGTTTTTATTTCCATTTATTACACCAACTGACAAATATAAAAGAACTATAAGTATAAGTGGAATAATAAATGATAATATATAATGTTTTTTATTTTTCATGTTTCACCTCTTTATAAATATATATAGAAAATATTATTGCGCTAATTAATGAAATAAATCTAGTAAATATCTGTACAATAGTGCCGCTATATCTTACCTTAACACTTCCTTCTTTTCTGCTTTCAATGTTTATAGTAACTAAGCCCTTATCACTTTTGTAAACTTTCAAATCATTCCCATCACAACTTGCCATATACCCTTTATAATAAACGAGCGGAAGTTCTAGATAAGTATCATTATCATTTTCTTCTTTCAGATTAAACTCTATAATCTTATAAGAGCCCTTATCAATAATATTAGTATCTACATTATTATTAGAATTAATTCTATTAGGATTATTTAGAATATAATTTTTAGTAACTTCGGCAGGCAAATATTCATTAAATGCAGCACTATATTCATCCAAATACTTAACTTTATAAGCCCTGACCATTAAATAGAACATTGAACCCAAAGAAACCATAGATAACATTAAGGTTATAGTAAACTTTTTTAAACTTAAGCCATTCTTACACATACATATTGACCCACAAATTGTAAGCAATATTGTTGGAAACATATAGAATCTCCAAGGGAATTGCACCAAGTATAAAGTTCTTTCAACTATTCCAAGTTCCCAGAAAGGTTTAATACAAACAATCACTAATGTAAAAACAGATATAACCAAAGCTTGATTAGTAAATGAGTCATTTTTCTTTCTATTCAAAAGCAAAATATATATTAAGTAAATAAACATTATGCCGATTCCAGAAGGTACCCAATATTCTAAATTTAAAAGTTTATATATGTGTGGTATTTCAAGAAATAATAATAGTGGGTTCACAACTCTATTAGATAGCTTAAACTGGTCAAGTGCACCAGTAGAGCTATATTTAAATGTTTGAGACATCATTTGCTCGATCATTGGAAACAAGAAATAACTTGTTAAAAATAGTGTGATCAATGCAGCAATTAATAAGTATAGAACTCTTTCTTTTTCCCTAACAAACCTTTTTATATTTATTAAACAAATAATTAATAATACTATACCCACCATATAAGTAGATAAAATATGACTAAGTATTAGGCCTGTCATTCCTATAGTTAAAACCCAAAACTTTTTATAGTCTCCAAATATGATTTCATATATTCCATAAAAAACTAAAGGCACAAAAATGAAGGCCAATGCTTCACCTAAAGCAGCTCTTTCATATAAATCAACTAGTCTATAAGGCACAAATGCATAAATAAGAGAAGCCAAAACAGCAGCATTCTTGTTTTTACTGATTCCTTTCACTGTTAAGTACATAGAGAGTATTGAGAAAAAATTGATAAATATTATAAAAATCTTATAAGAAACTGTTATTTTCATCCCAAATGCTCGCAAAAGTGCAGGTAAATATAAGAATATATCCGGATAAAATAAGCCATTCGCGTATCCATAACCATTATAATATTCTTTATACACTCCATTAAAAAAATCTAGATTTTTAATATTGTCACTTAACCCTTGTATTCTTGATAAATGAAAGTTCAAATCATGACCATAAGGCACTGAACCTAATATAAAAATAGGAATACTTGAAAATAAAGTTAAAATTATTATAAAAATAAACATATTTTTCTTGTTCTTAATTATCAAATTTAATAAACTACCCATAATATTATCCTTCCAACCAGCAATATTGTACCAAATATTGCTAAAAAAGTCCATAGAAAAAGGAAGAATTATCTTTCTCCCTCTTCAAGCATTGTCCTTATAAAAACGCCAAACCCTTTATCTACATCATCTACTACCACATGAGTAACTGCACCGATAATCTTATTGTCTTGAATTATAGGACTTCCACTCATTCCTTGAACAATTCCACCAGTCTCTTCTAAAAGCTTTTCATCAGTTACTTTAAATATAATAGATTTATTAGTTTTAACTGCACTTTCATCGAGCCCAGTAATTTCTATTTCAAAAGTTTCAATATTACCACCATCAAGAGTTGTATAAATAATGGCTTTACCAAGTTTAATATCACTAAAATCAGCAACTTTTAAAGCTTCTTTAACAGGTAATTCATTATTGTATAATCCAAATATTCCTACAGAACTGTTTTTCTCAATAGTGCCTATCTTTTTATTATAAGTGATTGAAGCATTCTTACTACCTACTCTTCCATCTACGCTTCTATCAACACCACTCACTACTGATTCATATATATTACCATCTTTAATACTTATATCATTATTAGTTTCGCCCATTATAATTTGATGTCCTAAAGAACCATAAACACTACTTTCTGGATCAATATAAGATAATGTGCCAATACCAGTTACTTTATCTTTAATATATAGCCCTGTTTTATAAACACCATCTTCCATAACAATCTTTAAAGATGTATCAATAGTCTCATTATTTCTAAGTATCTTAACACTTAAACTATTTTCTTTACTGTTATCATTAATATAAGAAGCTACATCATTTATAGAGCCAACTTTTTTACCTTCAATTTCCAAAATAGTATCCCCTACTTTAAGTGTTTCACTACCTATATATTTACCATCTACTTTATAAAATCCAACAACTACTAATCCATCACTAGTTATACTTACACCAATATTTTCCCCACCGGGTATAATATACTCAGAATAAGCAAGTAAGTTTAACGGACTTAATAAAAGCATAAAACTTATAAATATCTTTTTCATATAAACACATCCTCTCACTCATATTATGTTCATTAAACATATAAAAAAGCTACCAATAATTTACTTGGTAACTTTTGCCTTTATTCTGCTTTAAAATCGGACATGCTGCCATCTTCATTAAGTATCTTATTTACTGTTTGAGTGGCATTATTTAATTTTTCTGAACAAAACTTTACGAGTCCCATGGCTTCAGTATACTTTTTAACCATATCATCTAGTGGAACTTCTCCTTTTTCAAGTTCTCTAATAATAGCTTCAAGTTTTAATAAAGACTCTTCAAAACTTTTCTCTTCCATTTTCTCCTCCTAATTTATACTAAATATGCTTCTAATGTCACCACCAGCATATGTCTCTGGTAAATGTCCATCCCATTTATCAATAAAGTTTTGCGTTAAAACTTCGTTTGTTAATGTCTTATTAAGTAAATCGTTAGCTTCCTTAGCAGCATTAGCTTCAACTAGTTTCTTTTCACTTTCTAATCTTGCTCTTTCAAGCTCTTGTTCAGCAACTTGTTTTCTTTCAATAGCATTAGTATATTCTTCACTGAAACTAAAGTCTGTTAAATTAACATCTTCAATAACAATTCCATATTTACTAGTCTTTTCACTTATCTTTTGTAAGCAACTAGCTGAAACTTCACTTCTTTTAACTATTATTTCTTCACTATTATACTGCGCAATTGCGGTTTTAATTGCTTCTTTAATAGCGGGATCTAATATAACTTCTTCATATTCGTTTCCTACTTCTTTATATAAACTATCAGCTTTAGTTCCATCAACTCTATAGTTTACTGCAACAGTAGTATTTACAATTTGCATATCTTTAGTAGATCCTTCTACATTTAACTCATTCTTTTGAACTTTAATATTTACTGATACAATTTTTTCAATAAAAGGTACCTTTAAGTTTAATCCTTCATTTAATTTAGAATTAACTATTTTTCCAAATCTTACCTTTAAACCTACTTCCCCACTTTTAATTGTTTTAAAGCTTTGAGTTAAAGTAATAACAACCATTAAAGTTATAACTACACATATTAATACTTTTGTAATATCTTTTCTCTTCATTTAATCATTTCTCCTTTATTATTTATTTTTAGTAATTGTTGCATTTTTTGCAACAGTTGATAGATTATTTGTCATTAACCAATTGAGTTAAGATTTTTGAACTTGAACTTGAAATATTATTTATCAAGTTCTTTTAATTCTATACTCATTATTTCTAAGTAATCCTTTTCAGCTTGGATTAAATGACTTTTCATATATTTATCGTATTCTTCATGAGCTTTTTGTAAAGCTTGTTCATGAGATACAGTACCCTTTTGTTTTTAAAACGATCCACATTTAAGTTATATCCTTTAACTAGACAATCTTTTAAAACAGTGTTAGCCCATATTCTAAATTGTGTACCACGATTTGATTTAACTCTATAGCCAATTGCTATAATCATTTCAAGATTATAATAATTAGTAGATTTAGTAGAAAATTCGGAATTTCCGATTTTTCTCATCGTATTTTCTTCTACCAATTCAATTTCTTCATAAATATTTTTAATGTGTTCATTAATTGTTGATTTAGCTTTATTAAATAACTTGCTTATTTGTTCTTGAGACATCCTAACATTGTCATTTATCAAGAGTATTATAACAATTTATACTGGTACTAACAAGCGAACAAATCAAGTTTTTATAAAAAGTTTTAACCTATCACTTCACTTATAACTTCTCCATCTTTAAGCTTAGTTGTAAGTTTAGCTCCTTTAGATAAATCATTAATACTTTTAACTATTTTGCCTTCAGAAAGTGTTATAGAATAACCTTTCTCAAGTATATTCTCTGGATTTAATAAATCTAACTTTATCTTTAAACTATCTAACCTATTAGATTCTTTTTCAAGCAAATACTTGCTATTTCTAATTAACCTTTCAATCAAATTATCAAGTTTAGTTTGTTCTTTTTCTAATCTATAAGGTATAGTTTTATTAAGCATTTCTATTAAATTATCTAGCTTTTGTTCTTCTACTTCATACATGCTTGTAGGATTAGTTAAAATATAACTGTTTTTAAGCTTATTTAAAGTGTCTTCGTATGCTGATAGCTTATTAGTAATAACACTTACTATTCTAGCTTTATAATCAGATAAATACTTGATTATCTCGAGCTGAGAAGGGACAACTAACTCTGCTGCTCCTGTTGGAGTCGGCGCTCTTAAATCACTGACAAAATCACTTATAGTATAGTCTATTTCATGCCCAACTGCACTTACAACTGGTTTATTCCTTTCAGCTATCTTTCTAGCTACTATTTCTTCATTAAATGCCCATAAGTCTTCAATGGAGCCACCACCTCTTCCTAGAATAATGACATCAACATCTGATGCATAAGCTTTATCTAGCATTCTGCAAATATTCTCCTTAGCCCCATCACCTTGTACTAAACTAGGGAAAAGCACTATTTCAGTAAGTGGAAACCTTCTGTTGATTGTACTGATAATATCTTTAACAGCCGCACCAGTTGGAGCAGTAATAACACCAACTTTCTTAGGGATTCTAGGTAGCTTCAACTTTCTCTCTTGATCAAATAATCCTTCCAAAGCTAGTTTCTTCTTTAATTCTTCAAACAAAACATATAAATTACCAACACCATCTTCTCTCATAGATGTAACAGTTACCTGGTAATTACCACCTTGTACAAAAACATTAATCTTACCCTTAACTTCAACGCTCATCCCGTCTTTAGGCGTAAAAGGTAAATTATAGCTTTCATAGTTAAACATAACTGCATTAATTTTAGAGTTTTCATCTTTTAAACTAAAATATAGGTGCCCTCTTGTATGAAACTTTAAATTAGATATCTCTCCTTTAATATAGACATAAGAAAGAAACGGATCTCTATCTAAAACACTTTTAATATAAGTATTAACATCAGTTACTGATAGATATACTTCATTCATTTAATGCCTCTTTATTAAGTATTTCATCAAGAACAGCATTTAGCATCTTAGTTACTTTTTCATCAGAAAACTTTTTAGATAATTCAATTCCTTCATTAATAGCAACTACATGTGGTGTATCAGTAAACATAAGCTCATATGCACTCATTCTAAATATAGCTTGATCAATATTACCTAGTCTACTAACTGTCCAATCATTTAGGTACTTATTAATTACTTCATCCAAGTACTTTTCCTTTTCTAAAGAACCATAAACCATTAACTTAACAAAATCATTCTTTTCTTTATCATTTTCAAGTATTACATCTTCAACACTATAGTCAATCTTATCTTTTCTATAGATATTAATTTGATAAAGAATAGTCATAATTCTTTCTCTTAATTCGCTTCTTGTTACTTTCATAATATACTCCTCTTCCTTTTCCACCCAATTATACCATTTATTTTATTT
>CADBRE010000093.1 GCA_902797005.1 uncultured Erysipelotrichaceae bacterium
ATAGAAGATAGCATACTTACAATTTCACTTTGTCCGTAACTCTTAAGCATTTCTAAATAAACATCTTCTTTAGACTTTCTTAATACATCAGCCATCTTTCCTATAAGTTCCCAAGCATAACTATTTTGCGATTTACTTCTTTTGTCTTTATGCTCTTTTATTTCAAAAGTCTTTTCTCTATCTTGATTCCATAACCAAGTCATAATCTCTTGAGCTTTTCCCTGCATAATATTCCTCCAAAAGTTCTATAGCCATTTTTTCATTGATAGGTATTTCTACATATTTTCTTAAATCTTCTCTCAAATGAACACCTTTTAAGAACTTTATATCTTTGTCATAACATTGTTGATATCCAATTCTATAAAGGTTAAGCTGATATGCCAAGTATTCTTTATCAAGTACACTAGTCCTTTTAATATCCCCTAGCCCTAATTGTTTATCTTTTTCTAAAACTAGATCTAGTCTTCCACAAGCAACAGGCTCATTATCTTTAAAAAGTATTATAGGTACTTCATTGTCTATTACTTCAAAGCCATATTGTTTTTGCAAGAACTTCATATTTTTGAGCTCTTTGCAAGTGATATCTTCCACTCCAAGCTTGTAATAGTTTTCAATAGCTTCATGCACTCTAGTTCCTTTTTCAGCTGCTCTATTAAGAACACTCTCATCTATTCCTGCATACTTGTTTTTAAACTTTACTTTCATTATTTGAGTGATAGAAGGAAGTATCACACCATCACATAAATAGGTGTGGCTTTCTTCTAAATACTCTACTGTGTGCCCTTTTATATTCCAAGTTTCCATTATTTTAACTTAATCCTTATACTAGATTTAACAGGGCTCATTTTTATGTATTCATCATACAAATCACTATGTTCTTCTTTAAATCTCTTGCTATCAAATGTTTCTCTATCAGTTGGCGCAATGTAATTTATTGCTAGCTCTGGGATATCTATTTTTAGAACTTTGTTAGCTTCCATATCCGCTAATAATTTGTCAGTGATATCGCTTAATTCCTCTTTAATTTGATTTTCTTTTTGCTTTAAATCTAATAAATAATTTACATATTCATTTTTTAAAACAGGATTACCATTTTCTAATACTATTAAATCGTTCATTGTTATTTACCTTCTTTCTTTGCTATCAATTGACTTGCTTCTACAAGTGTTAAATCTTCTAGCTTATCTTTTTTTACCATTCCTAAAGCTTTTACTTGCTCTTCTTCGGAGAATAGGTCTTTTATTCTTTCCAACTGATATGGTGTAGCTTTTTCTACAGGTTTAGAGCTTTCTTTAGGCCTGCTTAAACTTGCCGCATCATCATCTTCAGTTGCTAGACCAAATGCCATTAATAAGCTATATCTTCTCGCATAAGTAAGTGCACTACCTTGTTCTTGCGCTGGATTCTTAACTCCCTGTAATGTTGCATCTACTACTCTGCAACCTCTGATAGGTTTTTCTTCCCATTTTCCATCAATACATCTATAAGTCATTATGTAATCAACTCCATCAAACGTTTGGATTTCTTGATAATATCTCATATTGTTACTTTCTAAGTATTCATGTATTTGTGCTATATCGGTGTATTTATAGCCATATCCTTGTTTATTCTTTTTAACTGTAGTTTCCATTATAATTCCTCCAATCTTTCTTCTTCGTAAGCTATTTCAGCTAAATAATCGTTATATCTTTCTTCTTGTTCCATTTCATATTCTTCTGCATCATCAGGATAGTCATAAACCATCAAACTTGTTTCTATCATTTTTCTTTTTCCTTCCTTAACTTGTATTTAAAATGTTCTTTAGTATTATTTTTTAATTTATGCTTACACCAAGTACATATTGTTTCATCTACATAAACTGGAATAGTAACTACATGTCCACACTTACATTTAACTTTAAATTGAGCATATGTTCTTTCTTTTTCTATGTCCTTTAGCATTCTTCATCGCCTTCATAGCCTAGCATCTCATAACCTCTTGTTTCTATCATAGGTGTTTGTTTAAGTGAAAGCTCTTGTGTGTAGTCTTGTCTATCAGTAAATAGTTCTTTAAAGGTTCTTCTTTCCCACTCTATATTTTCACTTTGACATAGTCTTTGATAACCTATCATTCTAACTATTCCTCTAGTGTAGTCATTTAAGCTATTCATAGCTTTCTCTTCATTGTATGAGCCATAAGACCTTAATGCATTTCTTACTTTTTCCCATTCTTCATCTACATTAAGTTGAAGTGCTGGTGTAGTCATTCGTGCTATCTCTTGCTTGATATCAGCTATTGAAGGCATAAATTGTTTGGTCTTTATTAGATTCTTTATTGCTGTTTTAAACTCTTCTAAATTATTTTCTGAAAACATTTCATACCATACTGCCACTTGACTACTGTCTATTTCCTTTCCGTATGCAGTTCCTAAAAATGTCATTGCTTTAGTAAATTCTTGTTTATTCATGTTTTTCCTCCTTAAAATCCGCTAAAGTCAAATGAATTTGCCAAATCTTTCGTTGTTAATTTTTTTTGAGGTTGATTCAGATAGCTTTCAAATTTATTTCCAAATAATGTTTCTGGTCTTAGATATTTTGAAAACTTTGTATCGTTAATCCAATCTCTAGTTTTGGTATCTATGACTTTATAAAATTGTTCTAGAGTAAACTTTTCGTTTAATCTAGCTTTAATTAAATCGTTGGTTTTTCTTGTTGTATATTTGTATTTCGATCCAGTCTTTTCATTGAGATAATCGATAACTTTGTGTATGATAACTTGCTGTTCATTAAGAACTTCTACTTTTGGTTCATTTTCGTCTATATCGTTCTGCTCAGCAGGACTATATTTATTCTCTTCTATACTACTCTCTTCTCTTCTATACTCTTCTATACTATACTGGTTTAACATTTGTTTAACATTTGTTAAACATTCGTATTTTTCGGTGTTTTCGTTGTATGTTAAGAGTTTTTTCTCCTCCTGATAAATTGTGGCAGTAATTCTATTTCTATCTAGGTAATTATTTCTCTTCCAATCGGTAATAACTACTACTCCACTTTTAAATGGAATAAGATATCCTTTAGCTACCAAAAGTCCAACACTATCATAATTTCCACCATATAATCTTAAGACTTTCCTAGGATTAACAAATCCTTCATCATCCGCTTCCATACCTAATAGGAAATATAGTGCTTTGGCTTCCATAGGCAAATCTAAAAAGCTATCTTGATTAACTATCTCAATGTCAAACATTCTCTTTCTTGCCATGCTTTATTCCCTTTCTCAAATAATTAATAACCAAAACCCTCAATTTGATTTTCCGTACAAAATATGTTATACTTTATGTACGGAACTTTTTATAAGTTCTTTTACCCTTTTATAGAGCCTTTGAAAGTTCTTGAATTGCAATTATTACTAATCCTAAAATGATGAATGTTATATATCTTTCATCTTTTTTTGTTGGATTATCATAAAGTGCATTTGCTATTTTCTTTATCATTATTTAAGCTCCTTTCTATACCATGTATTTTTTTTAAATAACTGGTATTAATTTTTAAATAATCTATTACTAATTCCGTTGGTAATAATCCAAAAGGAATATAATAGTTTCTTTCTTTAGCAAGCTTTCGTATTTCATTTGCAATTACGCCTGCTTTAGTTGTACCACAACAAGCTAATTTGGCTATATCAGTATTTCTTAAAAAAGATTTACTTAATATGTCTAATGTAGCACTTGCTGTTTGAGGTTCTTTAATCTTTGCCATTTTTTCTCCTTTCTTTTTTTGTGGTAGATTAGGTTTTTATTGTGCTAAGCATTAATGAAATAATTTGCATCAACGTTTAAGGCTAAAATTATTTCAACAAACTCATCTGCTCCAATTTTTCTTTTCCCATTAAGCATCATTGACAATACATTTTCTGGTATTCCAGTTTTATCAGATATAAACTTCTGCTTTATACCATTTTCACTAATGTATTTTGAAACTTTTTCGTATACTTTCATTTTTTCTCCTTTCCTACATAATTCCAATTATCTTGGATTACATTTTCATTGTATTTCAACATTCTTGGATTGTCAATACTTTTTTTCAACTTTTTTGAATTTTATTTCAAGATATTTGAATTTTCGTGTTTACTAAATTGAATTTTTGTGCTATTATTTACTTGTGAAAGGAGGGCAAAACATGTCAATAGGAGATAATATTAGAAGTGCTAGAATAAATAAAAGACTTACTCAATCAGAATTGGCAAGTCTACTACAAAAAAATGGCATAGATATAGGTAATACCACTATAAGCAATTGGGAAAATGGGACTTCTAAACCGGATCCTGATACTATTGAAGAAATATGTAAAATATTGGATGTAGATGGAAACTACATTTTAGGTTTTAGCAAAGCTGAAAACGAAGAAAAAAACTTTAGTGAACTTGATTTACTCTTTTCTAAGCATAAAGACAAATTAACTGAAGGTGATGAAGCCATTATAAAAGCAATAATTGAGCAAAGAATGAAAGAAATAGATAAGGAGTTAGATGGAGATGAATAAAACCGATAAGACAGCAATAACAATATTTATTATAATTGACATAATATCTACTTTTGGTTCAATTGTAAGTAATATATTATTTTATAATATTATTAGTTTAATAGTTACTTGTTTTTGTATTAATCATTATCAATTAAGCAATAGTAAGAAAAATCTTTTCAAAATAATTGGGGGATTAACAATACTCTCACTAATAATAAAAATATTACTTTTAACAGAAATTAAAGGAAACTTGCTATTTTGTCTTTTGATTACAATGTCAATAATCTCATATTATTTAATTATTGAATTGCCATATAAAATAACACACAAAAATAATGAATAAAATAACAAAATAAGTATGCTAGTACAGGTACTTAATAGAAAGGATTTATTAAGTATGAATATAAAAGAATTAGTTAAGGGGGGAATAACACAGGAGGAATTATTAAACTATTATAATGCTAATATAACTATTGAAAGATTGCCTAGATATATAAACGGTTTTGTATTTAATTATCGTGGAATCAATAATATAATAATTAACAAAAATTTATCTGATTTATGTCAAAAATATACAGTAATACATGAACTAGCTCATATTGAACTATGCCATCTAAATCAAATAAATGATTTTTTAGAGTTTAGCATTGCTAAATATGAAGATCAAGTAGATAAATATATTGAAAAATTAAGAAAGGAGATTTGCAATGAGACTAGTGACAAAATGGTGCCCAAATTGTAATTATACATTACAAAAAAAACAAAATGATAGCACAAGTGGTTCAATACAAATAGGAATACCATACATCAAATGTCCGAATTGTGGGGCAGTATTAATTAAGCCAAATGTGAAAGAGGTAAATATGCTAACAAAATATGATTACTTTAAAATAATTATTAGAGGTATTTTTAGTATATTGTTATTGGTTCTAATATCAAATATATTTATATTTGGTATACTTGGTTTAATTACGAATAGTTTTAACTATTCCGTTATTATAGTAATTGAAATTATATTATTATTACTATTTTCACGGAGATTTTATAACACATTCAAAAAAGAATTAAATATGTCAGCAGAAAGGCTTAAAGACCAAAAATATGCACAAATAGTAAACGAAATAAAAAAAGAGTTTTATAATTAAATATGTTGAATCATTTAGAAAGGAATTAATATAAGAATTATGTATTGCAATAAATGTGGAAATAAATTAAATGAAGATGCAAAGTTTTGTGATAAGTGTGGCAAAAAAGTATCTAACAAAGACTTTAATATACAACAAAAGTGTAACAATGTTCTAATTGTGACAGGTTCATTACAATTACTATCATATATTGGCGCAATAAAAAAATATGATGATGTTGAGAAAGCTTTCAAAGTAATATTTCAAAATATTCCTCATGCAATCGGCTTTAATTTCATTATCATAATTGGATTAATAATTGTCTTAGTAATTAAAAAGAAAAACAAATAAAAACACCTCGTACTGCGAATACGAGGTCAAAATAGAAAAACACCTAATCTACCACGATTAACAGAGTTTTTCTATACAAAATTATATCATAGAAATTAGAAAGGAGCAAATAAAAATGGCAGTAATGCAATTAAAAGATAAAGAAACAGGGAAACCTATTAAAGATAAGCAAGGAAGAAGTTGGTATTTTAAAACATATTTCACTCCCCTTTCAGGAGAAAGAAAACAATATAAATCAAAGAAGTATTTAAACAAAAAAGATGCAGAAGAAGCCGAAAGACAGTTTTTAAATGAATGTGATATAGCATCAAAAGGGCCATCTATTAAAATAACGCTTGATGAATTATTTAATGAATATGAAACATATAGAACTAGCAAAAAGAATAAAGATTCTTCAAATTATAGCGACTGGTGTAACTACAATAATCATATATCGCCTTTTTTAGGTAATAAGAATATTACTGAAATTAATTTACTAGATATCAGAAACTGGCACAAATATATGGACCTAAAAACGCATGGAAAAGAAGAAAAGCCATACTCATATAAGTTTAAAACTAAAATTCACGTTTTACTATCATGTATTTTAGAATATGCTAAAAGTATTGGATACATATTAGATAATGTTGCTGATAGACACGGTAACTTTACATACCAAAATGATGAAGTAATTATTGAAGAAGATGAATTGATATACCAAACACCATATGAGTTTGAAAGATATATAAACGAAGTACAAGAATTGAAGTGGAAAGTTTGGTTTAGTTTTTTATATTGGAACGGATGCAGAAAAGGTGAAATGCAAGCACTGACTTATGAAGATATCGACTTTGACAATAATTTAATTAGAATTAATAAGACTCTTTCAAACAAAATTAAAGGCGGCGGATTTAAAATTACGAACACAAAGAATAGAAGAAATCGTAAAATAGCAATTTTAAGCCAATTACGGCCTCTTTTAAAAGAATGGGTAGATTATAACAAAGAATATGAAAACTTTTCTGAAAAGTGGTTTTTATTCGGTAATACTCATTATTTTTCAAATACTACTATTGATGAAGTTAAAGATTATTACTACAATGTTTTAAACGAAAAGTATCCTAACGAAAAGATAACGAGATTGACAACACACCAATTTGGGAGACATTCACATGCTAGTTTGTTAATTTCATTAGGAATACCAATCGAACAGATAGCCGAAAGACTGGGAGACACTGTTGAAGTAATTAGAAAAACTTATGCACACTTGTTTCCTACTTATAATGATAATATAATTTCAACAGTAACTGATGAAAATATAAAAAAATTAAATGAAAAAACTAAGAAATATTTGTAAAGGAGATGAAAAATAGTACCTATTTAGTACCTAAAATCAAATAATAAAAATAAAACCCCGTAATTACGAGGTGATTTATCTAAATGGTCGGGAAGACAGG
>CADBRE010000094.1 GCA_902797005.1 uncultured Erysipelotrichaceae bacterium
TATTCTATCATTACTCTTTAATACTTCTCCAGGGCTTAAAGTTCTAACATATTACTTAGTTTTACTTCTTTCTAGCACATTTGGTGGAATGCTTGGAATCAATTTTAAAAAGAAATAGCATTAAATAATTGAAGCTATTTCTTTTATTAATGATGACTTTACTATTTTATCTTCTAATATATTTATGGAAAAAGTTTTGCTGCCTGCATGATTGATGGAAGCTCCACAGTGATATACTATTTTTCTATCTATAATAAAGTATCTATCATGATAATCTTTTGTATATACGACTTTTAGATTACTATATTGTTTATTATATGCTTCAATATCATTACTATTTAATAATCCATTAGGTTTAACTAATAGATATGTGAAAGCTTTTGAATCTTTTACCATATCTAAAACACTTTTATCTGCATATGCATCAACTATAATTAATTCTTTCTTAGCTTTATTTATGATATCTTTAATTTTTGAATATGCATCATAGATTTGACCGGCAAAGTATATCTCGTTAACTACTTTAGCTTTTTCCATCTTGTTTATATATTTTTGTATATCATCTATTCTATCTTTATTTTCTAAAACTAGTTTGTGATCTTTTAGTAGCAAATCATTAAGGTATTCCTGGCTTAATAGTGTTCCTGATATATATCTTCTCATTGCCATAAACTCATCTACAATTCTAACAGTAATAGACGAAGCTACAGATGTATTAAGTATTGTAGAAAGCATGACAACTCCACTTTCAGTAAATGCATAAGGTAGGTACTTAACATTGTGACCTCTTTTATTGTTCAAGGTTTCAAATTGAAACCTTGAAAGTGATTTTGCCTCTTCTTTCGTCAGTTGAAACATATGTCTTTCCATGAATTTTTCTTCATTTCTTTTTACGGCTAAATTAATAGTTTTCGTACCATTTTGACACTCATATAGTACAGCTAAATCAAAATCAAGCATAACATATTTCCCTCTAAGAAAATAGATTTTATCTTTCAAATATCCCGTATTTTCGGGTATTTCCAAGCCATTTGACGATAAAGTTACATCTTGACTTTCAAACGCTATTCTTATATTTTTCATGATTTCATTTAAATTAGCAGAATGAATAAAAGAAGTAAGTATTTCTATGCCTTCAAGTGTAAAAACATATGGATTAGTACGTCTTCCACCCCACGAACTTGAAGTCACAAATTGTGATTTCAAGTTATTAAGCTCTTCGTCATTTAACTGAAAATAGTTTTCTCTTTTTATCTCATCCAGATTCCTTTTAACTAATTGATTTAGTACTCTAGTTTCCATATTAAAAACTTTAGCTAAATCTGAATCTAGCATTACATTCTTATCTCTTACATTATAGATTATTCTACTTAAGCCTTGAGTATCATTCATAATTATTGCACCTCCACTCCCTGACTAGTGTAGTAAGTGTATTCATATTACCATATGCATATTTTTTCGTCAATATAGAAAACTAAAAAAGCAAGAATAATTATTCTTACTTAAATAAATGTACTTCATAATCTGGATAAGATATATAAGAATCAAGACTGTAATTCATACATCTTTCTTTTAAATCGCCTTGGATATAAGCCTTATTTATCAATTCTTTTACTGTTAAAGTGCCCTTATTACACTTAACATCTTCTATACATTTCTTGGCTTCTTCTTTAAGGTTTGCTTTAATATAATCTTCTTCATTTGCCAAAACAGCTTTTGAATACTTTAAACTTACTGATAATCCTATAATTGCTAAAACACCAATAAAAGTAAATAATACTAAAAATCTTCTTTTTTCCATAACTATACCTACTTGTAATATTTTTCTTTGAAATCATCTCTAAATTCTTCTAGAGTGTCTGTTTCAATATTCTCTCTTATATCTTCCATTAATCTAGTTAGGAAGCGTATGTTGTGAATTGATAATAGTCTTTGCCCTAAAACTTCTTCACTTATTAATAAGTGCCTTATGTATGCTTTAGTAAAGTTTTTGCACGCATAACAATCACAGTTTTCTTCAACCGGTGTAAAGTCTTCTTTGTATTTTTGATTTCTTAAGTTTATTTTACCATTTCTTGTATATGCATTTCCGTGTCTTGCTATTCTAGTTGGCGCAACACAGTCAAATATGTCAATTCCTCTCATGGTTCCTTCAATTAAATCTATAGGATCACCTACACCCATTAGATATCTGACTTTATCTTCTGGCAAATATTTAGTTGCATACTCTACTTCTTTATACTGCACTTCTTTAGTTTCACCTACAGCAGCACCTCCAACTGAGTAACCATCAAATCCTATTTTTACAGTTTCTTCTGCTGAGTATCTTCTTAAGTCTTCAAACTCACCACCCTGTACTATTCCAAATAGAGCTTGTTCAGCATTTGAGTGAACTTCTTTGCCTCTTTTGGCCCATCTAAGTGTTCTTTCTACGCTGTTTTTCATATATTCATATGTAGCAGGATATGGTGGACATTCATCAAAGCTCATTATAATATCGGCACCCAGCTTATTTTGTATCTCTATAGATTTTTCAGGAGATAAAAACAAGTTACTACCATCAATATGACTTTTAAAGTAAACGCCTTCTTCTTTAATATTCTTCTTTTCTGCCAAAGAGAATACTTGAAAACCCCCGCTATCTGTTAGCATTGGTCCGTTTTTATAGTTCATAAACTGATGAAGACCGCCAGCTTTTTTAACTATATCTTCTCCAGGTCTAAGCCATAAATGATAAGTGTTAGATAAAACAACATTTGCTCCGGCATCTTTTAGCTCTTCTGGATTAAGAGTTTTAACTGTTGCTTGAGTTCCGACTGGCATAAACATTGGCGTTTTGCTTACTCCCCATTTTGTAGTAAACTCACCAAGTCTAGACATATTCCTATTTGATTTTTTTAATACTTTAAATTGTAAATCCATAATTCATACCTCTATTTTATTGTAACATTTTCTTTTGAGAAAATATAGTTATTTATTATTTATTTT
The DNA here is from genome assembly GCA_902797005.1 of uncultured Erysipelotrichaceae bacterium. Classification (GTDB taxonomy): domain Bacteria; phylum Bacillota_I; class Bacilli_A; order RF39; family UBA660; genus RUG727. The sequence continues at coordinate 2,989 of CADBRE010000094.1, forward strand.
ATCTGTTATAAACATAGCATCTCCAAATGAGAAGAATCTATATTTGTTTTCAATCGCGTGTCTGTATGCATTCATAATATTATCTCTTCCAGCTAAGGCACTTACTAGCATTACAAGTGTACTTTTTGGCAAGTGAAAATTAGTAATAAGACAGTTTATTGCTTTAAACTTGTATCCAGGATATATAAAGATATTTGTTTCTTCAGCACATTCTCTAAATTCGCCATATTTAGTGTAGATACTTTCTAATGTTCTTGTTGATGTTGTACCAACAGCTATAATTCTTCTATTTTCTTCCTTTGCATTGTTTAATAAATCTGCAGTTTCTTTGTTCATTATATAAAGCTCGCTATGCATATCATGTTTTAGTATATCTTCTTCATTAACTGGCCTGAATGTTCCCAAACCTACATGGAGAGTTACATAAGCTATTTCTACGCCTTTTTCTTTTAAACTATTTAATAATTCCTCAGTAAAATGAAGCCCCGCAGTTGGTGCAGCTGCACTTCCAGGATTTTTAGCATATACAGTTTGATATCTATTTTTATCTTCTAGTTTTTCGTGAATATATGGA
>CADBRE010000095.1 GCA_902797005.1 uncultured Erysipelotrichaceae bacterium
TTTAGAATATGTAGTGGATACTGATGAATATAAAGTTTGTGAAAGCACGGTTAAATACAATCATGATGGAACTGTTTCTCATATAGAGATAAATGATAATATATTTGCAGCAAAAGATCCGAATATAAGAAAAATAATGAAAGAAGAGATGAAAAAGTATATAGGTAAAATAGTAATGTCTAAGTCTCTTAATATAGCCATTCATATCGAAAAAGATGTTCCTAAGGAATATGCTTATTCTGTTTCCTCAAAAGTGTATAATAAGAACACTTTAAAGGATAAAGGCAATATGATTACAGGAATAGTCGATATATTAGAAAATGCTAATCATATATATTCTTCGAATAACAGGAAAAGAAAACACATAAAAGATGCGCCTAATGGATTTGCATATTATAAAGTTTTGGTTAAGATGAACAATTTAAAAAATCCTATTTTTTACTCTGTTAGAGTTGTAAATAGGATAGACGTAGATGGTAATGAATGTTTCTATGACATTGATAATTTAACCGTTATTCCATAAAAAAAATCGATAGGTTGCTACCGTAGCTTAGTATACTAATATACTATCTATGTTGCAGCCTAACCCATCAACTGTACTAATAATACCAAATTCTTATTTGAAAGTCAATATAAAATTAAAAAAATAGCAAGTTGCACCAAAGCTCAAAATATAATTTATATAGGGAACTCTATTTGTGACTTAACTTACTATTTCTAATAATGAGTTGCTACAGTAGCTTAGCATATTAAATATACTATCTATATCGTAGCCTAACTCATCAACTGTATTTATAATACCACACATTTAAAATTATGTAAAGTACTTTTTAATATTATTGTAGAAAAAATAATAATATGAGATAATAAATATAGTGATAGATATGATAAAAGAATATGAGCTCTATTTAAGAACTGAGAAAAAGCTAGGAGATAAATCAATCGAATCTTATATGTTTGATTTAAATAACTTTATAACTTATTTTAATGGTGATGTATTGAATCTCAATAAAAAGGATATAGAAGAGTATTTACACCATTTAAGAAGTGGATTATCAGCTAGAAGTGTTAATAGACATATTAGTTCAATTAAAGGGTTTTATAAGTATTTAGTAGAAGAAGGAAAGATAAATGAAGATCCTAGTGAAGAAACTAGTGTTCTAAAGATTGAGAAAAGTTTGCCTAAATATCTAACAATTGATGAAGTAGATAAACTCTTAAACTTTGAAACCAAAACTGCATTTGACTATAGAAATAAAGCTATGATGGAAGTAATGTATGCTTCAGGTTTAAGAGTAAGTGAGCTTGTCTCTCTTGATTACAATAGCATTGATTTAGAAAACTCGCTTATTAGGGTTAAAGGAAAAGGCAAGAAAGAAAGAATAGTTCCTATAGGCGATATTGCGGTTAAAGCATTGACAGTATATATGGAAGAATATAGGCCGTTTTTAGTAAAGAAAGGCAGGTATGATGAACTATTCTTAAATAATCATGGGAAGCCCATTAGTAGGCAAGGATTTAATTTCATACTTGAGAATATTAAAGAAGCTACAGGTATTGAAAAAGATTTAACACCACATGTCTTAAGGCACAGTTTTGCAACACATTTGCTAGAAGGCGGAGCAGACCTTAGAAGCATACAAGAGATGCTGGGACACGAAAATATATCAACTACAAATGTATATACTCATGTAGTTAATGAAGTTTTGAGGGAAAATTACGATATGTATCACCCACATGCAAAGGAGAAATAATTATGTTTAAAAGAATATTTTTGATAGTAATGGATGGGCTTGGAGTAGGAGAAGCCATAGATGCAGAAAAGTATGATAGTGTAGGATCTAATACATTAAAACATGTGCTTGAAACGCGAGAGTACTATCTTCCAACATTTGAAAAACTAGGGCTTTTATCATTAGTAAATGAAGGAAATGAGCCAAAAGCAGGTTATTGTGGTAAAATATCTCCCCTTAACAAAGCAAAAGATACATTAAACGGGCATTACGAAATGATGGGAGCTATCTTAGATAAGCCATTTAGAACTTATCCAGATGGATTTCCAATACTTTTAATAAGTGAAATACAAAGAATTACTGGAAAAGAAGTAATCGGTAATGTAGCAGCTTCTGGGACAGAAATAATTAAAGAACTTGGTGAAATGCATATGAAGACAGGAGCTATAATAGTATATACCTCTGATGATTCTGTACTTCAAGTAGCAGCTCATGAAGACATTATTCCTGTAGAAGAGCTATATGACATATGTGAGAAGATAAGCAAAATAGTTTTAACTGAAGAATATGGAATCGGAAGAGTAATAGCTAGACCGTTTATTGGAACCCCTGGAAACTTTACCAGAACCGAAAAAAGAAAAGATTTTGCAAGTATACCTCCTAGGAACTATATGACTCTTTTACAAGAGAATAATTATGAAATTATCGCTTTAGGAAAGATTAAAGATATATTCGCAGGTTCTAATATAAGTGCTGGAATAAAAACAAAAAACAATTTAGATGGCATTATGAAATTAGTCGATTTTGCTAGAAGTGATTTTAAAGGGCTTTTATTCTTAAATCTAAATGATACAGATACTTTATACGGTCATAGAAGGGATAGAGAAGGGTATTTAAAAGCATTAGAAGAGATTGATGCATATTTGCCTGCTTTTATAAACTCGCTAAAAGAAGACGACTTAATAATCTTTACAGGAGACCACGGCAATGATCCAACTTATAAAGGAACTGACCATACTAGAGAAAACGTGCCTCTAATAGTATATTCTAAGAGATTTAAATATAGAGGAAATCTAGGAATAAAAGACACATATGCATGTATAGGCGCTACTATAGTAGATAATTTTGGAATTAAAAACGATTTAAAATATGGAGAAAGCTTTCTAGACATATTAAAATAGAGAAGACACATAACCGTCTTCTCTTATTTCTTTAGTTAAACTATTTATTACTATTATTTCTTGCATTATTTCTTTGGCTGTTATTGTTTCTAGAGTTTTGATTTTTTCTAGATTCACAGTTATTTCTACTGTTATTTTTTCTAGAGTTTTCATTTCTTCTAGAGTTTTGATTTCTCTTATTTTCCATTTTATTTACCTCCTTGTCTACTTATATTATTAACTAGATATTTTTTATAATTCAATAAATAGCTATTATTAAGTGGTAATTTTTGACTATTATTTTATCTAATTAATATAATTAACTATGAATAGAGTATATATATCATTTATTATTTCGTTATTTGCTGGATTATCTACTGCTTTAGGCGGCTTAATAGTATATGTTAGGTTCAAAAACAAAAATAAATTCATAAGTTTTTCTTTAAGTTTTGCTGCAAGTATTATGTTAAGTTTATCAGTGCTTGAACTTTTTCCAGAAAGCTTTATTAAAATTGCAAGCATATATTACGGACTAGGTATAGTTATGAGTATTATATTCTTTATACTAGGCATACTTTTAGTTAAAATAATAAATAAAAAAACTCCCCTATTTGGAAACGATTTATATAGAGTAGGGGTAATGTCTATGATTGCTTTAATACTACATAATATACCTGAAGGAATAGCTACATTTATGGCAAGCTACAATAATATAAATGATGGATTAGCACTAGGGATCGCTATAATGATGCATAATATACCTGAAGGAATTTCGATTGCTGTCCCGATAGCCCTTTCACGCAAATCGAATAAAAGGGGAGTGATATATTCCCTGGTTGCAGGACTCTCAGAGCCCCTCGGAGGATTACTAGCTTACTTATTATTCAAAGAATATATAAATGATATAACAATATCAATAGTATTATTAATTGTTTCAGGAATTATGATAAGTATAAGTATTAATGAATTATTGCCAGAATCATTTAAGTATGATAATAAAAGAGAAACTATAATTGGATTTATATTAGGCTTAATAGCAGTTATTTTTACCTTGTTTATCCTATAATTTCTCTCAAATATCAAGTTCCGATAATATATATTATGTTAAGTTCACTATTTTGGATAAAGATTTTAATTATCCTTTCTCTCTCCCATAATTACTTTTCTTGATTGTATTTCAGCTATTTTATTTATAACTTCTTGAGCATTTTCAGTTGTTATTTTATCATAGCCAAGTTCTCTTAATGCTTGTATTTTTTCATATGTTATTTTTTGAGTTCTAGATAATACTTCTTCTTTAGTATTTTCAATTTCCTTAACAAACCTTTCATGTGCAGAGATTAGCTTACTCTTTGTAGCTCCCCCATTATTATAAAGATTCATAGCAGTAAATATTATACTCTCTAATATAAACTGTGCTGTTTCATCAAACTTAAACTCATTTGGATCAGAAAAACCTGTTGTTTTAGATAAATATGCTAATATATATTTAATCTCTGGAATTGAGTCGATTGATTGAAGTACATGATACATATATAAAAACTCATTATAAGTATCTTTATTCTTTTCTTCAGTAAACTTTTCTTTAATAAGATTAATTAAATCATTTACAAGTACTTGCTCATCCTTTTCAAGTGATTTTAAGTTGAAATATGCTTCGCCAATATTAGATTTAACATTTTGATTTAATCTAGCTTCCACATCCTCAAGATATTGAGCATTTATCTTAATAGACTTTAATGTTTCTTCTTCTCCATCTTTAACATCTAATAATTTGTATAAAAGTAATTTCTTTTCCTTTGGCCATTTATTTAAACTTTCTAATTCAAGATAATTATAAATCATCTGTCTAGAAACCCCTAAATATTTAGCTAATTTAACTTTAGAAACCCCTAATTCTTGTAATAAATTGTTTAATGTGTCCATTTAACTTCCCTCTTTCTATGATACAAATTAATTGTACACCTCTTTACAATAATGTGTCAAGTGTAAATTTATAGTAAATGGAAAAAAGAAGCAAAATGCTTCTATAAA
>CADBRE010000096.1 GCA_902797005.1 uncultured Erysipelotrichaceae bacterium
CACAGAGCACTTCAAATTAGACATAAACGTTTATCTAAGGCTACTAGTGATGTTGCACCAATATTATGGCAACACGGAGCTCTTGCAAGACTTGATAAGGGAGAAAGCATACATGACTTATTACACAATGGATATTCTACTATTTCACTAGGTTATGCAGGACTTTATGAATGTGTTAAATATATGACTGGACATTCTCACACTGATGGAGCTGAAGGAAGAGAATTTGCATTAGCTGTAATGCAAAAGATGAATGACAAATGTAAGGAATGGAAAGAAGCTGAAAACATTGATTACAGTGTTTATGGAACTCCAATTGAATCTACTACATATAAGTTTGCTAAAGGATTAAAAGAGAGATTTGGAATTATTAAAGGAATTACTGATAGAGACTATATAACTAACTCATATCATGTACCTGTATTTGAAGAAATAGATGCTTTTGATAAACTTGAGAAAGAAGCAGAGTTCCAAAGATTATCTCCTGGTGGCGCTATATCTTATATTGAAACACCTAATCTATCAAATAATCTAGATGCAGTACTTGAAGTTATTAGCTTTATATATGATCATATTATGTATGCTGAGTTAAATACTAAGAGCGACTATTGTCAAGAATGTGGATATGATGGAGAAATACTTCTTGATGAAAATCTTGAATGGTATTGCCCTAACTGCGGAAATAGAGACCATGATAAATTAAATGTAGCAAGAAGAACTTGTGGATACATTGGTACAAACTTCTGGAATAAGGGAAGGACACAAGAAATAAAAGAAAGAGTTATTCACTTAGATCATAAGGAATGCTGTTAATATGAGATACAACACTATAAGGAAAATGGATGTCTCAAATGGACCGGGGGTGAGAGTATCCATTTTCATGCAAGGTTGTGCATTTCATTGCTTTAATTGCTTTAATCCTGATACTTGGGATTTTAATGGGGGAAAAGACTTTACTGATGAAGTAATTGAAAGAGTACTTGAGGTCTCTTCTCCTGATTATATCAAAGGTTTATCAGTATTAGGTGGAGAACCTATGCACCCACTTAATATTGAAGGAACTACTCGCTTAATAAAAGCTTTTAAAGCAGCGTATCCAGAAAAAAATGTATGGGTATGGAGTGGATTCTTATTTGATAGAGATTTATTTGATAAAGAAGTAATGAAATACATAGATGTATTAGTAGATGGTCAATATAAAGATGAACTTCATGATTTTCGTTTAGAATGGAGAGGTTCATCAAATCAAAGAGTAATAGATGTACCTGCTTCGTTAAAAGAAGGTAGAGTTGTTTCATATTTGGAAGAAGAAAGGTCTAAAACTAGATGAGAGAAATAGAAATTAATAAAGTGTATAAACATTTTAAAGGCAATCTGTATTTAGTGGAGGATATAGCAACTAATTCTGAAAACGGAGAATTATATGTTGTTTACCGTGCACTTTATGGTGATAACAAATTATATATAAGACCACTTGATATGTTTCTAAGTGAAGTTGATCATGAAAAATATCCTGATATTGAACAAAAATATAGATTTGAAAAAGCAGAGATAGAAAGTTTGGTGAAGTAATGAAACAAAGAGGTTTTGAAATAGCACAAGGTTTTGAAAATAAAGAAATAAACTTGCCCGTGAGAAAAACTAAATATTCTGCAGGTTATGACTTTGAAGCTGCTGAAGATACGGTTGTTCCAGCATTTACTCCAGGAACTAATCCTACATTAATAAAAACAGGAGTTAAAGCATATATGTTAGATGATGAGATGCTTTGCCTATACAATAGAAGCTCTAATCCAAAGAAAAAGGGCTTAATATTAGCCAATAGTGTTGGTATAATAGATAAAGATTATTATGGTAATCCTGATAATGATGGACACATAATGTTTGCTTTCTATAATATAAAAGAAGAAGATGTTCTTATCAAAAAAGGTGAATGCATTGGACAAGGGATATTCCAAAAATATCTAGTAGCTGATGATGATGAGTCTGATGGAGATAGAACAGGCGGATTTGGTTCAACAGATAAGTAGGTGAATTATGGAAAGCAAAGAAGCAAAGAATAAAAATAAGAATAAGAGTAAACTAAAATGGTTTATTCTTTTAGTGTTTATAGTGCTTATAATAATTGGTGCTGTCGGTTTATTATATAGTAAGACAAACTCTTCTAAGGAAGCTAATAATGAAGAAGAGTATATTAAACAAGTAGAAAACTATGCTCATTTAATAGAAGAAAAGGTGTCTGAATATTTATCTGATTATGATAGTTATCCGACATGGCAAGATATTAAATACAGCGTTAGAGAAATAAATCCTAATGTTATATGTGGTGTAACAATTACTGATTTAGGAAACCTAACTTTAAAGAACTGCACTGTTTATGATATAGAATATACAGGTGATTATATATATGAAAGTGTTGTAAAGAAAAATACTAATTTATATATTTATTCATATGGAAGTGAAGAAGCTAAAAATTATAATGTTCTAGATTCAAAAAAAAGCTATGGTGATCTAATAGGAAGTTATATGTGTGATTCTGATAATTGCAATGGATATGGAGTGAATCCTCATACTAAAGATATAGTTGTATTTGATGATAATAAATATCTTATTGCTAATTATGAAAATACTCAAGTGAAGAAAGAATTACAATTAACTGGCGAGTTTAAAACTATTGATTTCATCTATTCTAGTAAAAAGTCATATGGTCTATTTGTGTGCAAAGATTATAGTAAATGTGCATTTTATAGTTTTGAAGGTGATAAACTAATAACTGATTTCTCTTATGGATTTTCAGATAGAACATTAGATATATTGCTAGATAAAGGATACTTTTCTGCAGGCGTTGATAACGATGGCGAATTATCTTTATACATACTTAATAATAAAACTGGTGTGGTTTATAAGACATTAAATAATGCAATAAGCTTAACAACTGTAAAAGTTGGAGGAGACACTCTTTATATAGCTTTAGGATATATGGATTATACTGGACTATATACAGAAGACTTTAAGCCATTCACATCTGAAAGTAGTTACTTTAGCTATGCAATTAATAAAGATAATACCATTACTATTGAAAGTGAAAAAACATTCAATTTATATAATACTAAAGCTAATGAAATATTTATATCTAAAGAGTATAAAAGGATAGTTAAAGCAGTAGAAGATTATGTGGTTGTTTTAAATAACGATGACAACTTAAAAATAGTTAATTTAAAAGATGAAGAAGTAGCTAGTCTTGGAAAAATAACTGAAAACTTAAAACTTCATCCTATGATATCTGGATGGTATACAGATAATGGTAAATATGGTATTTATGTTGTTGTAGAAGACACAACAAAAGACTATGGAACAAAAGGGGCAGGACTAGAGTACTATTACATACCTACTACAGGTGAAACTGGAATTATTGAAACTGAAGGAGTAGGCGGATATGCTAAACCCGTATTATATCTTTATCCTACTGATGAAACTAATGTAACAGTTACATTTGAAAAGCCTTATTTATTAACGACAACATATCCTAAATATAATTATAATTGGAATGTATTTGCTAAAGAAAATGGTGATTTATATGATAAAGATGGTAAATACTACTATGCATTATATTGGGAAGAGAAGGGTAGTACAAGTGTAGACTTTAGTGAAGGATTCTATGTTACTAAAGACAATGCTATAACTTTTCTAGAAGAGAAGTTAAACATAATAGGCTTAACTGAAAGAGAATCAAATGAGTTCATAATGTATTGGCTTCCAATTCTTGAAAAAAATGAAAAGTCGTTAGTATATTTTGAATTAACTGCAGAAAGAGATGCTTACAATAAACTTATAATTAACCCTGTTCCGGATTCATTGCTAAGAATGGCAATACATATAAAGAAAGTGGATAAAGAAGTAAAAATACGTGAAGAAAAACTTCCTACATTTGTAAGACACGGTTTTACAGCTGTAGAATGGGGTGGAGTAAATCATTAAAAAGCTTGCAAATAAGTTTGCAAGCTTTTTACATAAATGTTTTCATAAATAGTTCTCTAAACTTTTGAAGATTAAAATCTACTGAAACATAAATGTTAGACTTTTCTGTAAGTGTTATATCTGTATAATTACCATTTATTTTAAGATTGCATGGTTTAAAAGTCACTATGCTTTCATCAATAACAGATGCCATAGTAGTAGGATCTGGTGTTGAAAGGCCAATTATATGATTATGTTCTTTTGTGAATTCAATATACTTTTGTGCAATCATATATGCAAATTTAGAAACTGTTTTATTTGAGGTTGTTAATTTTTCTATATCATTAATTTCAATGTATGACTTAACACCAATTTCATGAGTAACACATCTTATTTTTTTAAATGGAGAAGAGAGTACTAAAGATGCTGATAAAGGATCTATTTTTATGTTAAACTCTTCATATTTATTTGCTA
>CADBRE010000097.1 GCA_902797005.1 uncultured Erysipelotrichaceae bacterium
CCTGTCTTCCCGACCATTTAGATAAATCACCTCGTACTAACGAGGTTTTATTTTTAATAGTTATATGATAAAATAATGCTATGAAAGGAGCAAATCTATGGATATAAATAAAGTGGCAGAAAACATATTAAATATTCGGAAAGATAATAATCTATCTCAAAGTGAATTTGCTTCTAGGTTAAATGTAACAAATCAAGCTGTAAGTAAATGGGAAAACGCAAGAGGAATACCCGATATAGAGACAATGCTTAAAATAAGTAAAGAGTTTAACATAAGTTTAGATGAAATAATAAATGGTAAAAAGTATAAGCCAAAGCCAAATAAAATATACTTTGCCTTTGTAGCAATTGTAATAATCATACTTTCATTTTGTGCATATCTATTGATTAGAGATGATGGTAACTCACAGTTTGCATCAATAACTACAATTAAAGACAATTTTTCATTAAGAGGTTTCATAGTGCAAAACAAAACCAGCGCATCTATCTATATTTCTAATATAACTTGTAATGATACAATAAATGAAGAAAAAAAATATCTTTCTATAGAAATGATGCTTTATGAAGATTTAATTGATGATTATAAAATAATATCTAAATATGGAAATATTGATGAAAACATTACAGGCGATGAATATTCGCTTCAAGAACTAATAAACGAAGTTGAATTTGTAGTGGAAGATTTTGAAAATAAATGTCCAAATATTGAAGGGCAGAATTATATAATACTTTTGAATGCATTAACAAAAGAAGGCGAAGTAATTTCGTATAAATTGCCACTAACTCTTACAAGTATATAACAAATAAACGCATAGTTTACAAAATTAAACATATCGTTTATTTGTTTTTTTATTTATAATATGTTAAACTAAATATTAGAAAGGAGTAAGAATATTTTATATTTTTAAGAAAGTGAGGATCTATGAAAAAAACATTAAAATTGTTAGCGGTTGTGCTTGCTAGTTTAGTACTTGTACCTAATGTATTAAATGCAAAGGGAATAGAAGATTATGAAACACTAAACTATAAAGACACATTAAAAGCAGAAGAAATTGAGGAGCAGTTTACTGATTATAAGGAAACAGATGACCAAATAACTATCTATTTATTTAGAGGTCAAGGCTGCGGATACTGCCGTGCATTCCTAACATATATGAACTCTATAACAGAAGAGTATGGTAAATACTTTAAGATGGTTACATTTGAAGTATGGAATGATGACAAGAACTGGGATTTAATGACTGATGTAAGCAACTTTATGAATAATCCAGCTGGTGGCGTTCCTTATATTATAATTGGTGATAAAGTTATACCTGGATACAATGAAAGATATAACGATACAATTAAAAATGCCATTGTAAGTGAATATAACAAAGATGAAGATGAAAGATATGATGCATTATATGAGTATTTTCATCAAAAAACTGATGTAAGAAACACAACAGTAATAGTATGGAATGGCGTATTTATTCTAATTGGTACAGTAGCTATCATTATATTTGTTGGCTACAAATTCAGAAAATTAGAAAGACTAATAACTAATAACGAAACAAACGAAGAAAAAAAGATAAAATAAGAGGAAATAAGAGGAGTAAAAATGAAAAATAAGTTATTATTAATAAGTGTAGTAGTTATATCACTATTTACATTAACTGGATGCTTAGGAAAAGAAAAGGAAGAAAGTAAGATAAATAAAGAAGCTGCTTTAGAGTTTAAAACATCATACGAAAGTTTAAATGGAAAAACTAATGCATCTGGAAAAGAACATAGAACAGTAACAATAAATGAGGAAAATCCTTTTGTAACAACAACTGCAGAGGAAATTGTAAAGAAAATTGAGAACAAAGAAACATTTTATGTTTATTTTGGAGACAAACTATGCCCTTGGTGCAGAAGCGTTGTTGAAAAAGCTATAGAAGTGGCTAACAATAACAAGATTTATACTGTATATTATGTACCTATCTGGGATGATGAAGGAAATGAAATCTTAAGAGATAAATATGTTGTAAACGCTAAAGGAAATCTAGAAAAGACAGTAGAAGGGACTGAAGCTTATTACAAATTACTTGAATACTTTGATTCATTTTTAAGAGATTACACTCTTACTAGTGGCAACAAAACAATCATGTCAGGAGAAAAAAGAATATATGCACCAAATTTCATGTATGTAGAAAATGGAGTTTTAACAAGAATGACTACAGGTAAATCAGAAAGACAAATGGATTCAAGAGAAGAATTAACTGCAGAAATGTTAAGAGATGAAGAAGAAGCATTTAAAACATTTTATCTAGGTGAAGCTTGCTCATTAAATGAAGCTTGTTAAAGAAATAGTGTAAAGCTATTTCTTTTCTATTGACATAAAAAATTAAATTGTGTACAATTTAATTATAGGAGATGAAATATATGAATATTTATGATTTTACAGTAAAAACTAGAAAGGGAGAAGACTTTAGTTTAAGTGAGTACAAAGGTAAAGTAATGCTTATAGTTAATACAGCAACTGGATGTGGGTTTACTCCTCAATATGAGGGATTAGAGAATCTTTATAAGAAATATCATGAGAAGGGACTAGAAATACTTGATTTTCCTTGTAATCAGTTTGCTGGACAGGCACCTGGTACAGATGAAGAGATACATGAGTTCTGTACTCTTAAATACAACACAACATTTGATCAATTTGCTAAGATTGAAGTTAATGGAAAAAATGAAAGTCCATTATACACTTATTTAAAGAATCAAAAACATGGACTATTAAAAGCTATCAAGTGGAACTTTACCAAGTTCTTAGTTGATAGAGAAGGAAATGTAGTAGAAAGATTTGAGCCAACTACTACACCTGAAAAGATGGAAAAAGACATATTAAAGTTGTTAGGAGAATAAAATTATGTATGATATTATAGTAGTAGGAGCAGGACCAGCTGGTTTAACCGCGGCATTATATGCATTAAGAGCAAACAAGAAAGTATTAGTATTTGAAGCTAAAGCCCCAGGAGGACAAATACTTAATGCTTCTAAAGTAGAAAACTATCCTGGAATCAAATGTATATCAGGATTTGATTATGCAAATGATTTATATAATCAAGTTAAAGATTTAGGATGTGAATTTAAGTTTGAGACAGTTATTAGAATAGATGAAAATAATGTAGTTTATACTAATAATCCAAATAATGATGATACCTACAAAGCTAAAGCAATTATACTTGCAGTAGGTGTTGAAAACAGAAAACTTAATATTCCTGGTGAGATTGAATTCTTAGGAAAAGGTGTTTCATACTGTGCGACTTGTGACGGAAATTTCTACAAAGGAAAAGAAGTGGCTGTAGTCGGTGGAGGTAATACTGCTCTTGAAGATGCAGTTTACTTATCAGATATAGCTTCTAAAGTTTATATTATTCATAGAAGAGATGAGTTTAAAGGTGAAGATATGTACTTGTCTGAACTTAAAAAAATGCCTAATGTAGAGTTTATACTTAATTCTAATGTGACTAGGATAAATGGTACAGATACTTTAGAAAGCATAGATATAACTAACAATGATGGAAAAGAAACTAACTTAAAAGTAAGCGGATTATTCGTTGCAGTAGGCCGAGCACCAAATAATGAAGTGTTTACTAACTTAGTAGATTTAAATGCACAAGGGTATTTTGAAAGTGAAGACGGACTTCACACTAAGCAAAAAGGTGTTTACATTGCTGGAGATGCAAGAGTAAAAACATTAAGACAACTTACAACAGCTGTATCAGATGGTAGTATAGCTGCAACAGTTGCAATAAGAGAAATGAGGGAGAATTAATATGGTAAGAGAAATTAATGAAAATGAATTTAATGAAGTAACAAAAGAAGGAAAGGTACTAGTAGATTGTTTTGCAACATGGTGTGGTCCTTGTAAAATGCTTTCACCTATAGTAGATGAACTAGCAGAAGAAGTAAAAGAATACAGTTTCTATAAGTTAGATGTCGATAATGCTGATGAAGTTCCAGCTAAATATGGCATTATGTCTATACCAACTTTACTTATATTTGAAAATGGAGAGTTAAAAGACAAACTAGTAGGATTTAAAACAAAAGAAGAACTATCTAGTATATTAAATAAGTAATGAATGATTTAAAACTAGAAAATCAGCTATGTTTTCCATTGTATGCTGCAAGTAAAGAACTTATAAAAAAGTATAAGCCAGTATTAGATAAGTTTGATTTAACATATACTCAGTATTTAGTAATGTTAGTACTTTGGGAAGACAATAGCATTAATGTAAAGACACTAGGTGAAAGACTAATGCTTGATTCAGGAACACTTACACCTCTTCTTAAAAAGATGGAAAGTAAAGGCTATGTAAAACGAGAAGTTAATGATAAAGATGAAAGAAACTTAGTGATATCCTTAACAGAAGTTGGGAAAAACCTAAAAGGAAAATGCTCTTCAGTTCCTAAAGAAGTGGGCAAATGTCTTAATTTAAATGAGAACGAAGCAATAATACTTTACAGTTTACTTTACAAAGTTATAGGAAATATTAAAGACACTTCTATGTAGAGGTGCCTTTTATGTTGTAAAAGTATAATACTTTTGATAAAATTTACTTAGAGAAAGAGGAGGAAAACTATGTTAATATTTATAGTTTTATTAAGTATATTACATTCTATAATGTTTTATAATCAATCACTAGGATTGAATGTAGTATTATTTATGATACCGCTTATATCATTTTTAGTTTACACTTTAGTAAAAAATGATAAAGTTGCCAATAAGAAAGGGTTACTATTTATAATCCCAATAGCCATTCTATCTAGTACATACTTCATTTACGATAGTAGTTTCAAATATATTAATTTTATAGCTATACCTTTATTATATATACTTATGTATATCTATACTATAAAGCCAACATATAATATTCAAGAAATGTTTGCTGATATAGTTAATCTTTTATTTGCACCAGTAGATTCAATTGCACCATTCTTAAGTGAATCTAAGCAAAAGGTACTTGGTTTATCCAAGATGTCAGATGAAGGTAAGAAAAAACTTAAATCTATTCTTATAGTTGTGCCTATTGTATTAGTGGTTTTAGCCCTTTTATCAAGTGCGGATATGATGTTTGGAAGCATCTTTGAAGGAATATTTAACATATTTAAAAATATAAAGTTAGACAGTTTAATAGGTAGAATTATAGTATTACTAATAATCTTTATTTATCTAGGCGCTGCTACTCATTATTTAATTAATAAATATGCTAAACCTATTATAACTGAAATCAATATAAAAGTAGAAAATTATACAGTAAGATTATTACTTACGATATTAAATATTATATATGTAGTATTTGATTTTATTCAAATAAGAAGTTTACTTTTACACCATGTTAAAGAAGGAATAGACTATGCTAGTTATGCACGTCAAGGATTCTTTGAGCTTATGTTTATATCAGTGCTTAATTTAGCCATAATACTAATTAGTAAAAAATCTAAAGAAGATAAATACACTAAGAGAATGAGCTTACTTATGATATTA
>CADBRE010000098.1 GCA_902797005.1 uncultured Erysipelotrichaceae bacterium
ACCTTATTATAGAATAGTAGCAGCAGATTCTCGTGATAGAAGAGATGGATCATTCATTGAACTAGTTGGAACTTATAGTCCACTTGAAGACTGCAAAGTTACTGTTAATGAAGAAGTTGCATTAAAGTGGCTTAGTCAAGGTGCTGTACCTACTGATACAGTTAAAAATCTATTAAGTAAGGCTGGAGTTATGAAAAAGTTTCATGATTCTAAGAATGTTAAGTAATGAGTATAGAAGAATTTGCTGAATATCTAGTAAGCAATATAGCTAAAGATTCTGATTTAGTTAAAGTAAAAAGATTTTCTAATGAAGATGAAGAAGTAGTTGAAATATTAGTTAGTGAAGAAGATATGCCTGCAGTTATAGGTAAAGGTGGATCTGTTGCAAGTAGTATTAAAACACTAGTGCAAGCTAAAGCTTACAATGATGGAATTAAGAATATAAAAGTTAATATTGACTCTTTTTAGAGCTATTAACTTTTTTATTATATAAAAGTGTTTATTTTTAATTGCAAAGATGTTAGAATAAAATCTAAAGATTAAAAAAATGAGGTGATAATATGTACATTGGTAGAGAAACTGAAACAGTTGAGTTTAAAAAAACAACAGGAGAGTTACCAGCCGCATTAGTTTCAATTAGTGCAATTTTAAATAAACATCAAAAGGGAATCTTATATTTTGGAGTTTTAGATAATGGTAAAGTTATTGGACAGCAAGTTGGTGATAACACAATAAGGGATATAACTAATAATATTAACAACAAAATAAAGCCCAAGATTAGGCCTAAAGTTTATAAATCTATATTAGATGAGAAGGAATTAATAATAGTAGAGTTTGAAGGTGAGAAAGTTCCTTATAGCGCTGATGGTAGGTATTATATGAGAGTTGGAGATGAAGATCAAAAATTAGAGCCAGATGAATTAAATGATTTGTTTAAAAAATTCGGTAGAAATATACCTTGGGAAGAACAAGATAGTGGTAAAACTATTGAAGATATTGATGAAGAAACATTAGTTAATTTTATTCAAAAAGCAAATAAGATAGGTAGAATTAAAGAAGATTATATCGACAAAGAAACGACATTGAAAAATCTTAATCTAGTTTTGAAAAATGGTAACCTTAAGAATGCTGGATTTGTTTTATTTGGTAAGCAACCACAACTATTATTAAGGTGTGCTATCTTTGCTGGTAACGATAAGACTACAATTCTAGATATGAAAGATTATGTTGGAAATATTTTTGAATTAGTGAGTAATGGTATGCTTTATATATCTGAGCATATAATGTGGGTTTCTAATTTTAAAACTGGCAAAACAAATAGAGTTGAGATACCTGAAATACCCTTAGATGCTATAAGAGAAGCCCTATGGAATTCATTTTGTCATAGAGACTGGGATAATCAATTTGATAATCATATTGCTATTTTTAAAGATAGAATTGAGATTGATAGTCCTGGATCATTTTACTCAGATTCACCGTTAGAAGATTATATTGAATTAAAAGCATCTTCAAAGCTTAGAAATCCGTTAATTGCTAAGATTATATATTTATCTGGCGAAATTGAGACATGGGGAACGGGTATACGAAAAATATCTAATTTGTGTAAAAGTTTAAATGTTAAATATGAATACTATATTGCAAAAAGTGATGTGTTTGTATGTTTTTATAGAAAGACAAGTGATGAGCTGATAGAAGTAACTAAAGTTGACATGGGAGAAGAAAAAAGATATGAAACACTTAGAAATATTGATAAAAATGAAAAGGAAGTTTTATTATTAATATCGGAAAATCCTAATATAACTCAATCGGAAGTATCTCTAAAAATGAATTATTCTAAAAGAGGTATTGAAAAAATAATAAGAAAATTAAAGGATAAAGGTTTAATAGAAAGGGTTGGATCAAATAAAAGTGGTTATTGGAAAATAAAATAATTATTTGCGGTTCGGTATAAGTTCGGTATAAGTTCGGTAATTAAAAATGAAATATTGGAAAATGATAGATAAAATAACTAGGTAAAATATTTTTATAAAAGTTAATATTGACTCTTTTTAGAGCTATTAACTTTTTTCTTTTCATATAATTAAATGGTGAAGTATATGAAAATAAGTGAACTTCAAAGAAAAGATGTTATAAATATAAATGATGGTAAGATAGTAGGTAGAATAATAGATGCTGTTATTAATGAAAATGATGGTTCTTTAGAGGCATTAGTTTTAGATAAGAGTAAATATATTAAGAGTTTGTTTTCTGCAGATGGAGAGGTTAAGATTAACTTTTCACAGATTAGGAAGATTGGAACTGATGTGATACTAATTGATATTTAGTAAATGAATGAGTAAAGATGCAATTATTCTAAAAGTATGGTAAAATATACACTGTGGTGAGAAAGAATATGAAGAAATCATATAGTTGTTTATTAATCATAGGTATATTTTTATTAGATTTAATAACTAAATTATTAGTAACTAGCAGTATGAAATTATATGCATCTATAAATGTAATAGATAACTTCTTTTATATAACATACACTAAGAACAGAGGTGCAGCTTTTAGTATGCTAGAAGGAAAGAGATGGTTTATTTTAATAGTATCATTTGCTTTACTTATTTACTTATCAAGGGAGTTATTTAAAAAGAAGAATCCGTTTGTTTTGGATTTAGGTTTATCAATGATTATAGGAGGACTAATATCTAACTTATCAGATAGATTATTTTTAGGGTATGTAAGAGATTTTATAGATTTTAGATTTTTAGGGCATCATTTTGCAATTTTTAATCTTGGTGATGTAGCAATAGTAGTAGGATGTGCAGTGTTTTTTATAGGTGCCATAATGGAGGGAAGACGTGCAAATAATAGTAGAAAGTGATGGAGTAGGAAAAAGATTAGATGCATATTTAGCTGAGAAGATAGGTCATTCTAGAAGTAATGTATCTAAACATATTAAACTTAAAGATGTTTTATTAAACGGTAATGTAGTTAAAAGTGGATTTCCTTTAGAAGAGGGAGATATTATTGAATATAGCGAATGGACTGAAAAAACTATTGCAGAAGGCGAAGATATACCACTAGATATTTATTATGAAGACGATTACATCATAGTTGTAAATAAACCTAGTGGAATGGTAGTGCATCCAGCGTGTGGTAACAAAGAACACACTTTAGTAAATGCTTTGGTTTATCACAGTGAGAACTTAAGTGACTTAAACGGTGAAGATAGACCTGGTATAGTGCATAGAATAGATAAAGATACATCAGGATTACTTCTTATTTCTAAAACTAATGAAGCACATGCTGTTTTAGTTGAAGACTTTAAAAACAAAAGAATCAAGAGAAAATATGTTGCTTTAGTAAGTGGAGTTATTAAAGAAGATAAAGGAAAGATAGATGCGCCTATTGGAAGAGATGAGCTTGATAGGAAAAAGATGTGTGTAACAGATAAAAACAGTAAGAATGCAGTTACAAACTTTACTGTTTTAGAAAGATACAAGAATGCTACACTAATTGAGTGTATTTTGGAAACAGGAAGAACACATCAGATAAGAGTGCACCTTTCATATATTGGGCATCCAGTAGTAAATGATCCTGTATATAACTCAAGGCATAAAATAAATGATTTTGGACAAATGCTTCATGCTAAATATTTAGGATTTAATCATCCAATTACACATGAGTTTTTAGAATTTGAAGCACCTGTACCAGAAGAGTTTAATGAAATACTTGAAACATTTAAAAATTCATAATGTAAATGGTTAAAGATAGTATAAAGGCATAAATATTAAATAACATATAAGGTATTAGAAAATATGATGATGTCTTATTGAGCTTTCTAGATTCTAAGAATAAGAATACACTACTAACTAATGTAATAGTCGTAAGTACAAAACCAAAGAATGGACTTTTAAGATTAAAGAAGCCGTAAAGAAATAGCTCATTTGCTAAATAGTTAGTAATAAGAACATAGAAGTAATCACTTTCTTTAAAGATATTCTTGTTTTCACTAACTAGATAAATACTTATTGCAATCAAAATATATAGAACAGTCCATACTATGCTTATTGCTATTGGTGGAAGGGCAAATGATGGAATAGAAAGCATATCATAATAAGAAGAATCATACCTAAAGATTAAACCACTAATAAACCATGGAAGTAAAATTACAAGAAACTTTAAAATCTTTTTTAACATATAATCACCTAAATAAGTATATGAAAAAGAATAAATAATATTATAAAGGAGAAGAAGAAAATGGCAAGTTTTACAATAGATAAAAAAGAAGAAATAGTTATGAAAATAATACACTATTTTGTAACTGAAGAGAACTATAGACCAATAATAGTAAATGGTGTTCAGAATGAAATCTGGCTAGAAAACTTAGAAAATAACATTCCGATTATTAGGATTAACATTAATTATATACATAATGATGAACAACTAGCTATGGATAATAGAAAAGCTGATGTAATAAG
>CADBRE010000099.1 GCA_902797005.1 uncultured Erysipelotrichaceae bacterium
GCATAATTGAAAGACAATGAAAAAAGAACGGCGACCACAGCCCGGGGAATAAATCCTCATGTGTGCCGCAACCGCCGTTCACTGATATACATATTACACTAGTAATACTTAAAAGTCAAGTAAATCATAAAAAAGAACGATGCCCACAGCCCGGGGACTAAAAATCCTCATGTGTGCCGCAACCGCCGTTCACTGATATACATATTACACTAGTAATACTTAAAAGTCAAGCAAAACATCAAATAAAGAACGACGACCACAGCCCGGGGACTAAAAGTCTCATGTGCGCCGCAACCGCCGTTCACTGGTATCAATAATACTACTTATATGCTTTGATGTCAACATTAATATAGTATTTCTCACAATTTTTTGATAAAATTATTAATGTGAGGAGGAAAGAACTATGATAAAAGAAAAACTATCTTTAGTGCCAATGCTTCCAGGATGTTATCTAATGAAAAATGATAAAGGTATAATAATATACGTTGGTAAAGCTAAGAAACTTAAAAATAGACTTAATAGCTACTTTAATAGAACACATACAGGTAAAACTAAAATGCTAGTAAGCGAAATAGTTGATTTTGACTACATAGTAACATCTAGTGAACTTGAAGCTTTTATACTTGAAATAAACCTAATAAAAAAGTATGATCCTCATTACAATATATTACTTAGAGATGATAAATCATATCCATATATAGAACTTAAAACAGATAAGTATCCTTCTTTAGTTGTTAAAAGAGAAATAAATGTAAATAAGAAAAATAAGAACTTATATGGCCCTTATCCAAATGGATATGCAGCAAGAAGATTAGTAAACCTTATTAATAGACTTTATCCATTAAAAAAATGTGAAGGACTTCCTAAAAAAGAATGTCTTTACTACCATATAGGTGAGTGTCTAGGTTATTGCATACATAGAGATTTAAAACCTACTGAAATGATTGAAGAAATAAAAGATATACTAAACGGACATGACGAAATACTAATAAATAAAATAAATGAAAAGATAAACATAAATGCAGAGAACTTAAACTATGAAGTTGCTATGGAATTAAAACAAGAACTTGATTACATAAAAGTAGTATTTGAAAAACAAAAAGTAGAGCTTAATGATGGAGTAAATAGAGATATATTTAACTATTATGTAGAAGATGGATACATCTCTATAGTCGTATTCTTCATTAGAAATGGTAAACTACTAGGAGATAAAAAGAATATATTCCCACTTGTTGATGAAGTAAATGAAACTCTAGAGTATTACATAGTAAACTTCTATAGTAAAAAGAATATCCCACCGAAAGAGATAATAGTTCCTTCAGAACTAGATGTAGTTTTGTTAGATAGCTTAATTGATTCTAAAGTGGTGAGTATATCTAAAGGTAAGAAGAAACATCTATTTGATTTAGCAGGCACTAATGCTAAGATTAACTTTGAAAACAATAAAAAACTTGCATACAAAGACAATGAAAGAAACTTTGAAGCTTGTAGAGAACTAGGCAAAATCGTGGGATTAGAAAACTTAAGTGTAATTGAATCATTTGATAATGCCCATCTATTTGGAACATTTACAGTAAGTGGAATGGTAACATTTATTGATGGAGAACCTTCTAAGGAAGACTATAGAAAGTTTAAAATAAGTGTTGAACAAAATGATGATGCAGCATCTATGAAAGAAGTATTATATAGAAGATATCAAAAAGCATTAATGAATAAAACTAGAATACCTGATATGATACTAGTAGATGGTGGAATAATTCAGATAAATGCTTGTAAAGAAGTATTAAATAGTTTAGGATTAAACATAAAAGTATGTGGGCTTGCAAAAGACGATAAACACTCATTAAGCGAATTAATAGACGGAGATACATTAGAGTCTTACAAAATTGATAAAAGAAGTAATGTGTTCTACTTATTAACCAGAATAAGTGATGAAGTACATAGATTTACAATTAATTATCATAGGCAAATAAGAAGTAAAGGTAACATACAAAGTGTACTGGATAACATAGAAGGAATCGGGGCTGTAAGAAGAAAAGAACTAATTAAAAAGTTTGGATCTTTAAAGAATATAAAAGAAGCATCGCTAGAAGAATTAAACGAAATATTACCAGAAAATGTATCAATAAAACTAATTGACTATTTAAAAAATATGTAAAATAAGGTATAATGAGTTTATGAAGAATATAATGATAGATGAATTAAATGAATTTTTATTAAGTGATTATGTATATTTACCTTATATAAATAAAGAAGAATTATCTTTAAGAAGTGATAGGCAAATATTTAAAGGAAGTAGTATCTCTTCTAATAAAGATAATAATAAATATTCTCCTGTATCTGGTGTAGTATACGGTCTTAGTGAAATATCTTCTTTAGAAGGACTAAAGAAAGTTCTTATAATAGAAAATGACTTTAGAGATAAAGAAGAAATAAAAAGAATAAGTAATAAAGACATATATAAAATAAACAAAGATGCTGCCAAAAACATATTAAAAATAGATAACGACATAATAGCTTTAAGAATATATAAAAGTAGTGGTGAAGATAAAAGAGACGCATTTATATTAAAAGATAATGTTAAAAATATACTTGAAACATTAAATCTAATAGACATACTTTACCCAAATGTTAAAGTAAAAATAGTGATGGATAAAAAAGACTTAGCTTCATATCAAACATTATTCTCTTATATAGGTACATATCCAAATATAGACATAGAGTTTAATACAAAAAAACAATATAAGTATTATAGCTTATATGAAATAATAGATATGTATAATTCATTAAAAAATAGCACTATAAGAGATTATATATATTTTACAATGATATATGAAAAGAAAAGCTTTGTAATAAAATGTAAAATGTACACTAACTTAAGCGAAGTATTAAATCATCTAGAAATACTTCCAAAGAAAATAATAGTAAATGGCAAAACAGTTTTACAAAGTCCTCATTTCTTATTAGATGAAAATATATTTTTAATAAATATTTCTTAACCACTTTACAACAACTTAATTTTTTGATAAGATAATATTGTCATAAAATAAAGGCGATTAAAGAAAGGAGATGTTATTTATTGTAGATTAGCTCCTAAAATGATACAAAAAAATTAAAATATTTGGTAATTAAATGAGACGATTATATAGATTAAAGGCAAGCAATAA
>CADBRE010000100.1 GCA_902797005.1 uncultured Erysipelotrichaceae bacterium
ATCATTTTGTTAATATCAGTTTTTAAAATTTTTTTATGCTTATTTACATAAGTATTTTTTTACTCTTATAATCCCATTAGCTTCCATATCTTTTAAGCTTTGTTCATTTACTTCTTCTCTATTATGTCCTGGTGCATCAAATGTGTCTACTCCTACTTCTTCAACATAGATTTTAACATTTCTATCATTTTGATCAAAATAGTCTCTTAATGTAATACCACCGTTTTTAACACAGAAGTCAGTTAAGCATCCATTTAAAACTACTTCTTTTAAGTTTTCCATAGCTGTTATATCATTTATAAACCCAGGAGCAAATACGAAATTAGTTGAATTCTTTAAATAAGTTAATGCAAATCTTTCATATATTCTAAGTTCATCTACTAGTTCACTTTCTAAAGACCCTTTTAAACAGTGTGGTGCGAATGTGTTAAACTCAACTGCATTCTTTGTATGAGCATCTCTAATAAATGCTACTGCACCTTCTTTTGAATTAATAAACTCTCTAACTCTAGCAACATTTTCTGGTACTATTCTTTGAATACTAGGACTAGCTAAAGCTCCTTCCTTTACAAAACCATTTACCATATCAATATTAATTAGTAATCTTTTAATCTCCTTTAATTCTTCTTTTCTCTTTTCATTTTCAATTGTCATTTCATTTCCTTCTTTCTTTAATTTTCTTTTTAACATTTTGTTAATATCAAACATTTAATTTTTTGAGACCTCTTTTCCTGTCTCTAATAACATTCTATTACAAAAGTTTTATTTTGTCAACACTCTTTTTAACATTTTGTTAAAAAGAGTGTTATCTCTCTTTTATATCATGAAAAACAAGCACATCTAGTGCCTCTTTGTTTTCACCCGATTTATAGTAATATATTCCATAAAACACTTCTTTTTATGTCAATTAACAATAGCCCAGTAGCCATCATAATCTGATCCTACTCTTTTAATATATCCTAGTTCTTTAAGTTTCTTCAAAGAACGAAATACCGTTTCTGGAGACTTATGCAAATCTTCAGATATTTGTTTAATTGTTTTATAATTATTTTCTCTAACCACTTCTAACACTTCTTTATTAGTTGTGTTTAATTTGTCATATAGTTTCTTTTCACTACTCTTTCTATAAAAAGTAAACTTAAAACCTGATTTAGTATTCTCATAACTATAATTAATCTTTTCTTCTTCACATATCTTAAATGTATTTTCAAATCCATATCCAAAAGATTCTACTTCTGCAGTTTTGAAAAGTGTTTTAGCTATTTTAGGATTTAGCATTATAGGTTCTTCGTGTTTTACAGCAAAATCTAGTGGAGTAAATCCAGTAGGAAAGAAACCTGGACTATAAATAGTTACTCTATCTTTAAATACACTTATTTCAAAAGCTGTATTGGAATCATAATTTCCATGGCAAAAAGCATTAAGTATTATTTCTCGCAAAGCTTCTAAAGGAATTTCTGGAGTTTCTTTTCTTTTAATAGTTTCACCAATTACAATAATGAAGTCAATTGAATCAAGTATAAAGTTTATTCCCTCATCAATACATTCATATATATTTCCTTCAAAGTGTTTAAGTTTTAAGAAAGTATCTTTAGTATTAGTAGCAAAAGTGGCTAGTTTTAATAAAACAGGTTTCTCACTTGAGAAAAGTACATTACCCGCATTATTTAAGTTTTTCTTGTCTTCAGTAAGTAATCCTAATTTAGAAAGAGAATGCTCAACACTTTCATATTTAAAAGGTAGTCTTCTTTCTTCATAACCTTTATTTATTTCTCTTTTAACCAATTCAAAATCAGCTTTATCTATGTCCACTCTAGAATCCATGTTCTCCCATTTAGAATAATCTTTACTCCTATTTCTAAATAATCTTTCTAATTCTATATCACTAATTAATTTATCCTCATCCGCATACCTCATATAATATTTTCCATAGCTGCTATAAGGAAGATTATCACCGCTAAAAGTTACTTCAATAAAATTCTTTCCATCAAACGAAGTTCTTTCTTCAACCTCAAAATAACATTCCGGCCTTATATTTGCACTGATTTCACGAGAAATATCTCTAATAGTATCTTTACCTATTTCCATTCCACATACTTCTCCACTATCTTTAACGCCAAAATAAAGTATCCCTTTTCTATGTTTATTAAGTATAGCACTTATAGAGTTTAATGATACTTTTAATAGAGAAGTACTCTTCTTAAACTCAATTGTTTCAGTTTCTTTTCCAATATACATATTTTCACCTCTTAGTCATTTCTCTTTATAACTCATAGTCATTATATCATTACTAAGAAGTGTTTTGCAATAGAAAATTGAAAAAATGCCAGTTTTATGGCATTAAACTACTTACATATCTTTCCCACTATAAATATTACTAAGCAAGCTCCTACTACTGATACAAGTACAGTTCCTAAATATCCTGCAAATGATAGGCCTAATAAGTCAAATATTAAATCGCCTACAAATCCACCTACCACACCTAGAATAATGTTTCTAACTAGGTCTCCATCAGACTTCATAATCTTTCCAGCAATCCACCCTGATAAAGCTCCCAGTAAAACAGCAATTAATAAATTAATAAGCATTTGTAAACCTCCTATTTAAATATACTCATATACTTACCTTTTTATTACCCTTAAATATTATATTTTTACCTATCTTCTTATTAATACTATTAATTAAGTCATCCACTTCTTGCTGTGCTTTAACTTCTTCGTTCTCTTCAAATAATGATAATTGATAATTATTAGATTCACTTAAATCAGATGCTGAAAGCCCAATTAACCTAACAGGATTGCCATCCCAAAGTTTGTTAAATAGCTCTTTACCATTTTCATATATGTCTTCTTCTTTATAAATGCTATTAACTAGTTTCTTTTGATGATTAACAGTTTTAAAGGAATCATTTCTTATAGTTACAGTCAAAGTGCTTGCATACAGTTTCTTCTCTTTTAGCTTTTTAGATATATCTTCACTAAAATCCTTTAAGTATTTAAATATCTCTGCTTTATTTTCAGAGCTTTCAGCTAATGTTCTAGAAAAGCCTATGCTCTTTCTTTCATCATAGCTTTCGGTATTAACTTCACTATCATCTATTCCATTAGCATATTCTTTAAGCATTTTACCCATTGACTTCATTTTAGTCACAAGCATATTTTCATCTGCAGTAGCAAGCTCGCCTATTGTATTTATACCCATACTTCTTAATTTAGCACATGACGCTTTTCCTGCCATAAATAGTTCAGATATATCTTTATTAAACATCTTTTCTTTAAACTCATTTAAATAAAGAGTATGTACTTTATTAGGCTTTTCAAAATCACTTGCCATTTTAGCGCATAGCTTATTGTTACCTATTCCAACATTAACAGTAAAACCAAATCTTTTATATATCTCATCTTTAAGTTTATGTGCAAAAACAACTTCATCTCCATATTTGCTCTTAACATCAGTATAATCTACAAAACATTCATCTATTGAAAACTGTTCAACTTTAGGAAATATCCTCTTTAAAAATGATATAAGTTTCTTAGAGCACAATACATAAAACTCTCTATCCGGTTTAACAACAATCAAGTTTTCACATTTTTTCCTAGCTTCATACAAATTAGTCGGTGGTCTTATTCCTATCTTTTTAGCCGGTATGGAAGCCGCAACAATAACTCCATGCCTTTTAGATGGATCACCTGCTATTACAGAAACTTCATTTCTTATATCCTTTTTATAACCTTCATGCAATAGTTTAATGGCAGACCAAGAAAGAAATGCACTGTTGACATCGATATGTAATATAATTCTTTCCATAGTCTCACCCTTCCTTAAGTTCATTATATCAAATGGCTTAAAAAATGGCAAACGTTTTTTTG
>CADBRE010000101.1 GCA_902797005.1 uncultured Erysipelotrichaceae bacterium
AGTTAAGTATTTTTCTACTTTAATATTTCTTGCTAATACTAAAGATTCTTTAGTATCTTCATCATATCCAGCAAATAATAATGTTTCATTTTTGTCTCGTATTGTCATTCCGTTTTCATTAAGCGTATTATGAATATTAGTGTTGCTACTTGTTATATCTAACCCATCTTTATTGAATGTGTAATCGTTCTCAGTTTTTACCTTTGAAACACCGTTTTCTAATGTTTCATTTATTGTTGTTATCTTAGCTTCTGAAGATGTTAATCTAGAAGTTACAGATGATATCTGTGAGGTGACATCATCGGTTGTTGCATACTTGTCTAATTTACTTGTTACATTTGCATTTATGCTAGACTCGGTAGTTTCTAAGGTAGTTGAAGTGACATAATTAGTTTGAACTTCCGTTTTAAAATCATCTAGAACTGCTTTAACACTCAGCGCATATGTATCATCAGTATATTTAGTAGCTATTATCCAGTCGGAACTACTATAGCTCCCTGCGTTTCTACTTGCTCTACACCTATATAAATCCTGGTCATCTTTTATCCAAACATCTCCAACATCGTAAGGTGGAACAGGTTCGGTAACAAATACTCTCCTTTTACTATCTGCAGTATCTTGTGCAGCATTAGCAATAGCTAGTGCTTGAGTTACATCGGAATCCGTTAATTTTTCCCAAGAATACACATTATTAGTAAGTGCAAATCTATATGCATAACCTGTATTAGAGTCATAATATAAATCGCCCAAGTGATTATTTTTATCTGCATCTTTTGTCCACTCACTTGCAGGAAGATTATTCAAAGTAGGAACACCATTATAAAACCAGGTAGTGATATTACCATCTACCTGGTCTTGTAGGCTTTCTATGTCTCTTGTTATTTTATCAACATAATTATTAAGTTCATTTTCTACTTTCGTCAGTCCATTATTTAAGCTTTTAATTGCTACTACATCTTGTTCTAATAATCTAAATCTTCTTATCAAGTCCTCTGCTGTAATACTCTTCGGAATGTCTCCTACTCTCATTACCAATACACTCTCCCATCTTTTATCGTAAAGCCTAATTCTTCTAATATCTTTTGCTTTTCTTCTAAAGATATATTTTTTGATTTTACATAATCTACAATTTGTGAATTATAATCATTGAAAGTAAAATTGCCATACATTTTTATGAGAATAGCCTTTTCAGGAATAGTTGCTTTTAACGAATTAATATAGTTAATTGCCTTGTTTTTGGCACTTCCGCTTATTGTTTTACCATTAGCATCTTTATCAGCTTTAAAGTCTTTTACTTTTGATAAATAGTAATCAGATATATTACCCACTTTACTATACAAATACGGTTTTTCATATTCTTTGCTAGTGTAGTCTACATTTTGGCTATCAAAGTATTCTTTATTAGCTACATATTTTGAATAACCAAATACATTTTTTAATACTTTGGCTTTTTCTTCGTATGATAAACTCTCATAATTTTTGCTTTGTATTGTTTTATTTAACAACTTATAAGCTGTTTGGCCGTATGTCTTTTTGTATTGTGTATATTCACTTGCCGACATTCTATATGTGTTGTTACCATAATTAATATAAGCATAAGGAATACCAGGTATAACACCAGTTTCATCAGTTTCATTATAAACTTTCTTTAGTTCTTTATCTAACTCTGTAGTAATATCTTTTGACTTTGAATAAGGTGCTATAAAGCTTTCAAATGCTCTTTCAATAATATTTGAACTTTGTTCTTTCTCATTACCCCATATGTCAGTTGCCACTTCAAGTTTATTTCTCAAACCTGGTAGCTTATACATTATACTTCTTACCGTCTGCTCGCCAAACCTATAAGGGCTATTTTTAGATACTTTAGTTGAACGTTTTTTATCATCAAATACACTAGCAATTTGTCCAAATAATGTAGGAAAGAATTGACTTGTATAGTTTTGTACCATACTTTCGCCCATGCCTGCCAGTTTTTGTGTACCACTACTATAAGATGTTAATACATTTGTTAAGCTTTGTAGAAAAGACATTTCATTAAGAGGATCAAATGTTTTCGCAAGTGTGTCAACAATGATATTGGCATCCCATTCTTTTTGTTCTTCCAGCTGTTCAAAGATATTTGTGCCTACAAATAATGGCATTGCCACAGGTGATAACCATGATAAAGAATAAGAATTACCGCCAATTTTTATTGAATATTCGCTATCCCCTAATTGGCTGTCATATTTTCCTTCTTTGTCATCATCTCCGGCTCCTTTTAAGAACCCGGCTTTTGCTAGTGCATATCCCAATAGTGTTAAAGATGTTCCTGTCAATCCTTGAGACAAGTTATCAACAAATTGACTAGCACTAATATTGCCTTGTTTTAATTGATAAACATCATAAGAGACATTTTTAATAAGGCCAAGTGGAGAATACTTTGCTCCAGCTTTTGCTACATTTATTGGTGTTTTCTTGAATGGTACTGTAGCTTTTATAGCATATCCTAATGCTTTGTGATTTCTTTCAAATTGATTTATTGAAGACGCTAGTTTACTATATTGCCTAAATGTTGCAATCTCTGCTTGCTCTACAGAATAATTGATTCCTTTTTGTACTATTTCAGGATTGTTTTTAATATCAGCTTCTGTAGTTATATTGTTAGCAGTTAAATATTCCTCTAAAGTGCTTTGAAATGCCCTTTTACTAAAGAACCAGTCTTCCGCTTCTAATGCATTACTATTAAAATTGCTAATCTTTTCTAATGTTTTATTTTTAAAGATTTCTTTCTTACTTTCAATAGAAGTTTTTTCATTATATTTAGCTTCTCCTGTAATAACACTTTTCATTTCATTAGCAGTTGTTTTTGAAAAATCTTTAACAAAGTCACTAGATTTTTTCCAAGTTTTAGTTCTATCTTTAATAGGTAATACAGTTTCCAAAGTTCTTGCCATTGCATTTTTAACTTTAATCGTTCCATTCATAGCTACATTAGACACTACATTTCTAATATGTGTTTTAGGATTACCTAACATCGCTAAATATCTCCAAGCATCTATCTTCTCACCTGTAGTTGTCTTTAATTGATTTGCTATATCTTGTTTAAACTCTTCTACAGCATTGTTAAGGTCTGCTTGTTCAAAAGTTCCATCGCTTTTATATACTTTTAGAATCTTTTCTACCATTTCAGGAGTTATTTGTACATTTTCAAATGATGTTTCACCTCTCGCCTTAGCTCTCTTAACTAATGTCTCATACATTTTTAGCTGTCCTTCAGGAGTTAGTTTTTGTATTATTGATAGTGCCTGTGTTGCTTGTCCTAAATCAGTACCCATTATAGATATATCCATCACAAGTTCTTGCGCTAATTTACTATCTCCTCTTCTAGCCGCTTCTTGAAGTAGTCTTTCTGCTAAAGCGACATCTTCAGCTCTTGGAAGCTTGTCACTATCCATCATATTTCTAACTTCATTTATAGCATTATCATAGCCTAATCTTTCTAACTTGCTATTTGCTAGATTTAAAGACTTTTGATTAGATTGTGGCATGTAGTTTATTTTGTTAACATCCAAATCCTTTATAAGTACTTTGTCTTTAAGCACGTCACTTTCCGTTGATGTTTCTACCCAACTTCGTTGTTTAGAATTATTTAATTGGCTTGCTATTTTTTCTGCAGATGCTTTAATTACCATATCACTATTTCTTGATAAAGGCATTATATCTTTAGTATTGTTATTGTTCTTTTTAGTTATATTATTATTACTTTGTTGCATATTATTAGTAGGTAATACTCCACTGATTTGACTATTTTGGTTATTTGTGGTAGAATTACTTACATAAGAAGCAGATGCTCCAAAATCAGCCTCGCCTTTTATAGGAAGAGCTGACTGAGCATCTGCTTTTTCTAATCTTTGTAATCTATAATGATTTTCGCCATCCGCTCTAGAAACTACATCAAATTCTAAATTAAACAAAGAATTGCCTATTTGTAATCCATTATAATAATAATTCCATGTATTATACTTAGTTCTTCCTTTATTTTCTAAAGTCTGATTAACGAGCCTTGAATTTTCAATAATATCCCCCAAATCAGAAAATACATTTAAATGTTCTTGCAGATATTTACTTTGCAATCTATCATTATATATTTTATTTATGCTTTCTTTTATATCGGAATTAGTAACAAGTATTTTGTTTCCATCATTTACAAATTCATTTGTATTATGTGAATTGTTAAAAATGTCAGTTGCAATATGATATATTTCATTAGCACTTTTATTACTTATATCATATATCTTATTATCAATTTTAACCACATTATCAAAATTATTAGTTTCATTTTTAAATATGTCTTTTACATTTTCATACTTATTTAATAAATATTGTTGTATTGGTATGTTACTCTCACTCATTTTAGGCAACGGTAATTCATTACCCGTATTTATTGAATTGTAAATAGTGTTTCCGACACCCGCTCCTTCATAAACGGAATTAACCCACTCTTCAATACCAAACTTAACATATTTATTGCCCTGTCTATTTAATGTTTCTTTAGTGTTTGGCTTACTTGCAAACCAACTTTGTATAGCATATTTAGTTAATTCTTCACTAGAGTTAGTATTCAAATTATTACCTATTAATTTAGCAACATTTAACCATTCAGCTTTTGTCCTTCTTCCTGTATTTCTATAATCCGGAACAATGTTTTTAGCCTTATTTAAGACACTATTGTCAAAATCAGACAAATCTTTATATTTGGAATATTCTTTATTGATATCTTTAAATGTTACTTCCCTATTCAAATCGGCAAACTTTATGTTTCCGTTTTGTTTTTCTTCTAGATATTGTAATCTTTTTTCTTGTTGCTCATCTAACTCAAATGGTAAATCTTTTAATGTATCTAGTTCTTGTTGTTCTGATTGCGTTAATTTATTTAGGCTTTCAGCATCTATATTTGTGTTTTCACTTGCATTATTAGATAAAGCACTATTTTCTAATCTTTTAGTGTTTTGATTTAATTCTTCAATTTGTTCCTGTAAATTGCTTATCTGGCTATCTAATCTTTCTTGTTGTGATTTTTGTGTTACTTTTTCTCTTCTGCTCTTTAATTCTTCTAAAACAGCATTAGATGCATCTATTTGTGCTTGTGTGTCTTGTGATATGTTCTCAGACACGTTTTTAGGTGCATTTGAGGCCACTTCTTCGCTTACATTAGTGTTTGTACTATTTTGTGTATTTTGCTCTTGTAAGTTACTGTTTTGAGTGCTTGTGCTTTCAGTATTGTTAAGATTAATACTTGTTTCGTCTAAATCCACTTTACCACCAAGCATTCCACCTGTAACTCCACCAACAAATGCGCTATAAAAAGCATTCTTCCATGTGTCGCCATTAATGAAAACTTTAAGATACTCAACTGGATCTTTTTCTTTCTCTAGTGTGGCTTTTTTGTTTAACTCATCTATAAACTCTTGTACAAACTCTTCAGCACCTTCACTTCCTACATTTGCCAAAATATCTAAAACTCTTTCATTTCCTATAAAACTACTTAAACCTTTTTTTATAGCCTTACTTACTTCACTAGACTCTCCTCCAGTTAAGCCTTTAGTAGCAGAACCCAAAGCTTTACCAACAAAATATTCAGCCGCAGTATTTAAAGTTGCATAAATTGCTGCACTGGTATCATCCACTCCATCTTGTTTTGCACCATAATAGCTATCTGAATACATACTAGTCCAATATAATCCGGTACCTGCGCCAGGTATAATTGCATTCAAAGCAGTTGAAGAACCAATTTTTGAACCTTGATAGATAATATCTCCTGCTATTTTACCAAATCCGCTCTCATAGCTATTAGAAACTTTAGAATTCCACATTTCACTTTTAGTTGGTAGGTATTGCTTATTTCCATTCTCATCTAAGATAACTGTTTTGTTTCTACTAAATGCTGATAAATTATTTTTAGCTCCCTCAATAGCTCTACCTATAGTTTTATCATAAGTTGTTACATTCGCATTTTCAACTTCAGCTTTATTTAATTCATATAAGGCTTTATTTCTATCAGAAATGGCATTATTAGTTTCGTTTATCAATTCTTTTACTTCTGGTATTTCATTTACTTTTCTTGCCGTTTCTCTCGCTATTTCCTGTCTATCCACTGCACTAGGCATTGCACTATTTTCTAGTGTCTCTCTCGTTGTTGCAAACACATTAGGATTTCTAGTATTGTTATTAACTCTTTCAGCCTCTTCTTTTGTAGGTATCACACCTTCTATTCCCTGTTGCTTTAGCATTTCATTTCCAAGCTTAATTCTTGTGTTAACAAGATTAGTTTGTGTTTGTCCTAGTTTCTTTTGTGCTGTTTCCAAATTGGATTCTAAAGATTTTATTTCATCTTTAGAACTATTAGTAGTACTAGATGGAATACTAGTACTATAATAATCACTGTATTTAGGAATATTCAAATTTTGTGATTTAGTTAATTTGTTATAATCACTATATTTTATTATTGCCATAAAGTTTCCTCCTTACACTTAAAAAGCTCTACCGCCTGGACCTCCTAAAAGCAAAGATGTCAAGCTAAAGTTTCCACCATTTTTCCTGTTATATTCATCAGTAACATCCAAATAAGTATTTAGATTACTATTCCATACATAGTATTTTCCATTAGCTTTCCATACTCTATAATCATTTCCTATTCCATTACCTGCAACACCTATCTCACTTGCGGTTTTACCACTTTTAGTTAATCTAGTATTCTCTATATAAGAAGGTTGATTAGTGTATGTTCCATCTGAGTTTTTCCAATAATAATTAGATTTCTTTTGAGTCTCAGCTGAATTTCCTAATCCGTCTAATGCATTGGTTGATGTACTATCTATATCATTTTCTTCTAAAATTTCTTTTTCATTTTTCCCAGTTAATATAGGTTCACTATTTTTTTTGCTATAAGCATTGTACCTGCTCAAGTTATATTCCTGTTGCCACTGATTGTCTGCAATTTTATCTCTTTCTCTTTGATAAGCCATATTGCTATCATATTGTCTTTGTCTTTCAGCTAAATCACTATTGTACTGTCTTATTCTTTCTTCTAATTCTCTTTCATTTTGTATTTGACTTAACATATTACGATAACTATTATCATAAGTAGAGTTAATGTTCTGTGAACTATTTAATCTATTCATTTGATAATTCGCATAATTTTCGTTATAGCTTTGCGCATATTGAAGCCCCATTTGTAATTTTGCTAGTGCATTTTGTGCAGCAGTTACATCATATGTTTCTTTAGCTTTAGTTAAAGCTTCATCATATGAAGTAATAGCATCTCTAAGTGCTACATTAGCTCTTCCTACTCTATCTTGATATTGATTGTATGCTCCTAGTTTAAATGTTTCACTATATCCACTATTATTAAGTCCTCCCAAGCTTTCTGAATCCACTCCGTACGGATTTATTACTTTTTGATAAGTGTTATATGCTTTTTGATTTTCAACATCAGTACTTCTTTGTGCTTCTTCCTTTTGTCTATTAATCATCCTTTGATTTTGTTCTAAGTTTGTTTTTGCTATATCATTTTGAGCTTGCTCATATCTGTCAATATAATCAATTTGTTGATTATATAGATTTTGATTTTTATTTATAATATCTTGATATGTATTATTATTATCACTTAAAGCTTTTTCTCTTTCAGTTAATATTCTACTTAATCTTTCGTCTTCCATTTTTTCCTCCTATTTTTTTAAATATCCAGCTATAAATGCTTCAAATACCATAGAAAAAATACCAAATGGCTTTTCACTTGATATTTTGAATTGAATATTTTTAAACTTCTTCATTTTCTTTTTAAGAACTATATGCCCTGTTTCATCACTATACGTACCTATTTCAACATTTTTTGTATTAGTGATTACTTCTACTTTAATCACATCGTTAGACATAGTTTTTAGGTCTATTTCAGCACCTTTTTTGTTTGTTGTCTTAGTATATCCATCATATCCGCAATTATCTTTATATGTCACAATATAGCTTGTTACTGGTGTCTCACCATCGTTTTCCAATCCATCATAAGCTACATAGATGTCTCCGCTACTGTTACCATAGTATAAATTATCTTCATATTCTCTTATATAACTTATATTGTTAGGTAATTCCCAGTAAAACCACTCATATTCATTTTTACCATAATCATTAGTGTATATTGCATTAGAATCAGCTAAATAAACTTTAGAATCTATTAAGCACATTAAATAGTTTTTCCATTCACAGGTCATTACCTTTTTATAATTTGTTTCACTTAATAGCTTAGCATCGATATTGCTGCTTCTATGAGTTAAGATCTGCTCATTGTACATATTTCCTGTTATTGCTTCTAATCCGTTTCTTGAAAAATATACTATGTCATCTCTAAAGTTAAGGCCTGTTGATACACAACCTAAACTTACACTAGCATTTGTAGGTGGATAAGTTTTAGTTTGTCCACCATTTATTCCTGTTGAAATTGCAGGTGTAAGTATTATTAGACTGCTTTGATTATTATCTTTTTCTTTTAATACATATAAACTATTGCTTGCTGGGATTAAAGCTTTAACTTCTGATAAATCAACACCACATTCGTAATATGCCAAATTGCTAAAATACCTAGGCTCATTGTATTCACTATGAAATACTGCATTAGGATAATCAATATTACCGCTTACAAATATTCTATTATCAAATTCACATAATATATTTGATTTTAATACTCTATCTGCATGTCCTTGAATTGTTTTTGAATAGGTTATCACAACTTTAGCATCTTTTTCAGGAATTGTGTTAAATGTAACTATTCCTTTATCTCTATCAACAGTGAAATCTATTTCTTCAACCAAATCAGCTCCACCATTAATGCTAGCTCTCATAACATATACCGAAGGACTATCTAAGTTAGTATCATCAAGGTAATAATCGTTACTTTCTCCGTCAGATACAAATTGATTCTTTCTTTTAGGTTGCAACAAATTAATAGGTTGATAAATTAAATCACTATCTATATTGTCATCGTAATGTGTAACTGCATGTGGTGTTCTTTCATATGTGGTCATAGGAATTGTACCTTCAACAGGTTTACAAGTTGTTCCATTATATTCCAAGTAATTTATCCCATCTTTAAAAAAGAAAATATTATCAAATACAAATCCATTCGAATAATTAGGATTAAGTCCTTCATAAAGAATTGTGCTTTCTCCATTTGGAATAAACTTATATAGTTTAGTGCCTGCATGTACTAGTATTTGTGTTTGACTTGTAACTGAACTAATTGAATAAAAGAAAATACCATATATTTGATATCCTAAGTTTCCTATTTTCATCATTCCTGGTCGAGTTTCTATTGCATTATTAGAACTTTCTTTGTAATTCTTATACATATTAAGCATATCAGGGCTTCTGTAGCTTTTCTTTTCTCCGTTGGAAAAATCTACACCGCTAAAATATGAATACTTTCTAGTTATAATATCATTTAAAGCCACTAGAAATCAACTCCTCCCAATATTCTAACTGAGCCATTTGTTTTTCTTGTATCTATGCTATTTTTCTTTTCTATGTATCTTTCATAGAAATATTTACCATAATTGCTTATCATATCCATCTTTAAAAGGTCTGCAGCTATTCCATAAGGCATTATTTCTAAAAGTAGTGGATCTAATTCAAAGGTATAAGATTTATCATGTGCTGCTCTTTTTGCTTCTATTTCTTCTTCAGTTTCTCCGCTAAATGAAGTTTTACATAGTTCAGGATATTTATAGTAATAAACATCTAAGCTTCCTACATAATCTTCTGGCAAAATAAGTATTTTATCAATCGGATTCTGATAATCAACTTCTTTATCAAAAATAATACTAACTAACTGATAACAATCATCAATATAATCTTCTAGATTAATTGTCTTGTCATCATTTTCACTTATTTCTATTTTTAGATTAGCACCTATTTTTCTGTATGGCATTAAATCCATTTGTATTTGGTTTACAACACCATTTATCTTGTTTACAACATCTTCATCTTCCGCTAATGCAGAATATTCTGGATTGTATTCTTCTATTAGACTAAATGTCTTTTCCTTCATTTCCTTTAGTGTCATCTTTTATTTCCTCCCCACTATATATTTCTTCAATTTCACCTATTGTCTTTTTTAATTCTTCTAATGTACATACACTTGCTTGAGGTATAATAAATCCTTCTAATTCGCTCCATATTAAGACTGTACCTTCAGGCACTTTTACTGAGACTTTAGAGTATTCCTCTATCGAATATTGCCCCTGCTCTTGTTTGGTTTCTATGGTAGTAGTTAATGTTAAATCTTTAAACTCTTGCTTAACCCTTCCATCTTCGGTTTGTTCAGTAAATTCAGTATCTTTAAACACTTTCTTTCCATATAATTGTTTTAAATTAGGAGTTATTGTATAGTATTCTATCTTTTCTTTCATAATCTTTTCCTTTCTGGTTATGTTCACCGGAGTTGCACCGGTGTAATACTCTTAACATAATAATAGAGGGGCAAATAATTGCCCCTTTAATTACATTGCAGTTTTAATTACAACTATTTCTTCAGGTCTTACAACCTTAGCAC
Organism: uncultured Erysipelotrichaceae bacterium; assembly: GCA_902797005.1. Taxonomy (GTDB): domain Bacteria; phylum Bacillota_I; class Bacilli_A; order RF39; family UBA660; genus RUG727. Next base: position 10,583 of record CADBRE010000101.1, read on the forward strand.
CGAATGCATATAATCCTTTTAATGCATCTTCAAAACTGTCTTGTGGTCTATAAGCTTCTACTTTATTGATTTGTTCAACGAAAGCTATAGCATGTTCAGTTCTTAGAATGTTGTAATAAGTGTCATCTGCTCCAGTACCTGTTGCAGTTCTACCTGTAGGCAATAGGTTTTCTATAGTAATGTTAGCATTACCATATTTACCTACTATACCTTTCTTTGCCATTTCAACATTGTTAGTTAATAACTCTGTCATAGATGGTCTTAGAACTTTGTGGAATGCAGGTGCTACTTCTAGCCAATAAGTTTCTGATACTTTACAATTATTCTTATAAAGTACTTCAAAACCATCTTCAACTTTGTCTAAAGCATTAGCTTTTGTAACTGTTCCACCATTAACTGATGCTATTGTTGGAGTAGCTGCCTCAACACCAGCTTTAACTAGTGATGCTACATACTTGTCTCCTTCTTCCGCTAAAGCTAAAGAACCTTCTTTAGCACTTGCTTCAAGTGCACCAGGAACAGTTTGAGCTTTTAAGATATCATCAAAACCAATATTGAAATATTTGAATTGGTCGATTGTAATATCTTGACTTGTGCTAGATATAGCATCTCTTGTGATTGCTGTACCAGGTACATAAGTTCTTACTGTAGGTCTTACAGCATTTAATATTCTTACCTTGTCTGCATTTTTACTATCTCTTTCATATTTGAAATCACAGTGATTTCTAAGGCTTGTGATAGTTTCAAGCGCTCTTTCATAGGCTTTATGCCAAATTGTTTGTTTTGCATTATTCATATTTTATCCTCTCCTTTATCAATGCATTAGGAAGTCATAGATTTTCTTACAGCTTCCCATACACCTGGCTTATCTAGGTCTTCAAGAGTTAACTTATCTATTTCCTCATCACTATAATAAGTTTTTTCATAAGAATCTTTATTACCTCTCATACTTCCAGGTGTTTCAACCTTTTTCTTGGGTTGTATAGTTTTATAAAGACTATAAACTTCTTCAATAGGTGTATTAGGGTTAAACTTATTTTTAAACGCTTTAAAATCAGCATCTTTAAGTAAGTCTTCCTTTGCGCCTAGTTTTAATAGTTCTCTTTTTTCATTAACTTCAGTAAGTCTATCTCCTAAAGTTGTGAAAACTATTTTTTCACGTTCTGATAAGTTCTTATAACCGATTTTAGCAAGTCTATTAGCTTCTTCAAGCATAGCTTCCTCGCCATCTTCAATTATTTGCTCTGCTTCATCACGTGCAAGTACTTCTATCTCTCTAGCAGTATAACTAGGTTGATATTCTGGTAAATCATAACCTTCGTTTTTGTAGAAATCACGTAAGTTTTTATTTACTTCATTAATGTCATTACCACCTACTGCTTGTTTTACTACATTGGCGGTATCTTTGTAGATTGACATTTCTTTTTCGTATTTATCCATCTTACGAGCCACTCTTCTATCAACAATTCTGTCGATTTCTTCTTGGGTATAAAATCTACCTTTTTGTTCTTCTTTTGTTTCTTCAACTTCTTCTTTAGAATCAGCTTCAGCGGTGTCAGTTAACTCTACACCTTCCACTATTTCTTCTGATGTTTGTGCTTCATCATTTTCAGTAGTTTCTACTACATCTTGAACTTCTTCGTTCATGTTTTCTCCTTCCTATTTTTAAGTGTTTGCTTCACTAATCCTATAGCTTTTAAAGTCATCAATGCTTTGGACTATTGAACAAGCGACTAATGTAGGATAGTTGCTTGTTCAATCATTCTTTGCCCTACTTGATCTATTGCTTCAATGTTCTGCCAGTCGCTTACTTGTCTTTGAGCTTGTTGTTTCATCATATTCGCTTGTTCATCAATTGCAGCTATTTGTTTTTGAGCTTCTTTCCGTTTCTTTAAAATGTTTTCAAGTTTAACTTTAGGCATTACTGAGTCTGTATCAAGTGATTCAACATATTCTTCTAATGAAATAGCACCGCTTGTAAACATGTTTTCAAGTGATAACTCTTGTGCATATTTGTCAAATGCTCCTTTAGGAGTTATATCTACTTTTACACTTGTTTTAAGTGCTTCTAAAACATAAGAAGGCACAGTTTGAAGTTCTTTTGTTACTTCTCCAGTTAAATCATTTGTTACATCTACTTCTATTTGTAATCCATTTTCAGCATATACTTGCCACATTTCAAACCATATTCTCGCTATATCTTCTAGGAATGCTTTAAGTCCGATAACTTGGTCATTTAATGGCTGATTTTGTGCATTCTGAACGGCTAATATTGCTCTACCACTTGCACTTTCAGGATTAATATTTCCTGTTGTTGCATCTCCGGCATTATTTAAGTCTCTAGAATAGTTAATTAATTCACTTTGGAACTTCTCACTATCAGGGCTCATTTGAGCAGGTGTAGTATTCATAAACACTTCATTAGCTCTTGTATTGCCCATATCTTTAAACTTAATTGTGGCGCCTATTCTATTTACGGCATCTACATTTTCAACTGCATCTACATTTACCACCTTTTGTGGATATGCTGTGTTTTTTACACTTAATGCTCTTCTCATAGCTGTTTTATTCGTTTCTATCTGATTAGGTATTAATTGTCTTACTTCGCCTATTCCTCTTGCGTTTCCTTCTTGGTCTTCCCAGTTAAAATGTGCTACCGGATAAAGAGTTAATCCTGTATCATAATCTTCTTTTAAAGTACAGTATTTTGTAGATTGGCTAAAGTGTATTGTTCCATTTTCTCTATACATTTTAGTTATTAGCCAGCATTTATCTTCTAGTTCTTCTTTAGCACTATCTCCTGATGCATTATGAGTATCATTATCACCCACAATAGACATTATTTCTAATTCATCTTTTTTTAGGTCAGTAGCCATTTTTCTAAGCTCTAAAACAGTCTTTCTTTGCCTTATTAATATGTAAGGTTGTAATTGTATTTCTTCTTCGTTTTCATCACCATACATAATGTCATTTTTACTTATTACTTCATTTATTGGTGAATCAATATTTTCATCATAATCTACATAACAAATAGCTTCATCATTAATAGCACTTTGTTTTGCCCACTTCTTTATTTTCTTATCCATAAAGTCTGTATCCCACACTTTAGAGGCCTTTTTATTAAGTAAATCACATGTTTTTTGTGCTATCTCATAAAACTCTACATTCTCTATATTTTCAGGGCTATAATTAACTGCAAATAAGTTTGAAGTAATGATTGATACTTTATGTTTAACTACCGGCTTAATAAAATTGTGCTGTATTTTTTCGACACCTTCTATTTTTAATCCTGCCCATTGGTCGCCATTATACATTCGATAGTTTAAATCGGTATCTGAATAAATGTTTCGCCTTTGCATAAAGTTTTCAGATTTTTTGTACAATAACCACGTTTCAGTTTCTTTTAGTTCTTCTAAATCCATACCTTACCTCCTATCTAGGAATATCTTCTTGCCCTATTCCTGAGCCATTATAATTATCAATGTTTTTCATGTTAGTATTCATTATCTCTTGCTCTCTTTGATTGCTTCTATATTCTTTTCGTGCATCAATAGTTCTTCTTATACTAGGTTTTTCTATATGTTCATCATTCTTTATTTTAGATCCATAATATAACCCTAACCAGAAAGATAACAAAATAAAAAAGCCGAATACTAGGCTCGTTATCATTGTAATCATTATTTTCCTTCTTTCTTTGCTGCTCTTTTTGGTTTTTCTTCTATTACTATTTCTTGTTTTCTTCTTTCTCTTAAAACTTTCTTTTTCATATCACTATTATCTCCTCTCCTATTTCACTATTTCTTGGTCTTTCAAATTCAAAGTTGAAAGTTGTTTCTTTGTTAACTATTTCTTTGCTAGGTGCTGTCCTACTTACACAGAAGTATCTTAAAGCATCTGTAATGTGTGTTAGTTCATGTGGTTCTGTTGCTACATCATTTGGATTCTTATCATCATGTTGTAATTGTGGTAAACATCTGATTATATTCAGGCAATTACTGAATATCTTTAAGTCACAATCTTCTATTACTTCATTTGTTTGTTCATGTCTTACTTTTCTAGGTTTCAACCACTCCTTAACATTTAACCAACCTGCTACTCTATTGTTACTTGCTTTTGTAAACATCAGTCCTTCATCTCTAAATAACTCAAATGTGCTTTTGCCTGTATCTCTATTTCTATTCCATAAGTCAGGTGGTGCGTATATATTCTTTATGTTTTCCTTTCTTATGTAACTTCTTAGTACTTGTGCTGCTTCACTTACAATTAAGTTATCTCTGTGGATTTCTTTATAAGCATAGGCATGTCCTTTTGTATCTACCGCAAAGAATAATACCGCAAACATATCTAGTCCGTAGTCTAGTGCTATATATTTATCCCAGTATTCTGGTATCTCAAATGGCTCTATTACATGTAGGCTTCTTTTATATTCAGGAAAGAATTGGCCATCAAATACATCCCAATTACCATATAGCATTGCCTGTTTTCTATCTTCTGGCAAATTTTCTAGTATTCTAACATAATTTGGATCGTGTTCCATTAAATATTTATTCTCATATACATTAGATGGTATGAATAAATAATCATCTGAGCTTTCTGTTCCTACATATTCTTTATCAATGAATAACCTTTTAACCCATTGATGACCAACACCACCAGGATTGCATGTAAAATACATTCTTGGAACAAATACTTCTTTCATATTCCCACTCATACGATTAGATTCAGTTAGTGCTTGGAATTGAAATTCAGTAAACATTGTTGCTTCTTCCATTGTTATTACTTCGTAAGCTTGTCCTTGGTACTGTAACACATCTTTTTCGGCGTCACAATATCCTAGAACTATTCTTGAACCATTAGGAAATATAAACTCTTTTGTGCTTTCTTTAAATACTGCTATACCCTTTAACATCTTTTGTAATTGTAAAACGTGATTCTCACGTAATTCTTTTAATGTCCTACGCAATAATAATATTTGTATTCCAGGATAATTAAGTGCTAATAAACACATTTTAATTCTAGATATATGTGATTTACCACCACCACGGCTCCCACCATAACATATATATTTATTTCTTGCTTTACAAAACTCTATCTGTTTAGGATACAACTCACCAATATCGAACGTCATTGACTAAGTTCCTTTATTTCATCAGACATTTTGATTGTTATTGAATCATTGTTAGTTGATTCGCCTTTAGCAAGCGCTCTTTTATCGTATAACGTGCCTATAGCTGTTGTTAGATTGTTAATAGGTATATCATCTCTATCTAATCCCTTATCTAATTTATCTAGTGCCTTATTTAATAGTCTTGTTGTTGTTTCTATAAAGCTTTCCTTTTCTTGCTCGTACATTTTCGGATTTTCTTCAACTATTTTCTTAACAGTTTTATCACTTACTCCCGTTTCTTTTGATGTAGCACTGTAAGAATTAGTCCTTACATGGCTTTTTATTACTTCCACTTTTTTCTTAGTTGTTGTCTTTACTCCACTTGCCATTTTTTATCATCTCCTATTTTATTGAGTTTGCTTCTCATTTGGTTGCATCTCTAAGAATCGAACTTAGATTACAAGAGTCAAAGTCTTGTGTCCTGCCGTTAGACGAAGATGCAATATAAAAAGCCTACCATTGTAGGCTCAGTAACTTAATGATACTGCTACTAATGATATAAGGCTTACTGCTTTGCAAGTACAGTCATTTCGGATAGAGAAGAAATATGTTACCATCCCTACTCTCACATACCTACCTGTGTTCTTCTCCCTACATCTTTTAATATCACCAGTAGCAC
>CADBRE010000102.1 GCA_902797005.1 uncultured Erysipelotrichaceae bacterium
GTTCCCATTCCTAAATCATTAATAGCTTCTTCATGACATGAAGGACACACTTTACTCATCTGAGTACCAATTAAAATATCAAATTCATGATTTCTAAAAGATTCAATTATCTTTTGATGTGCTCCTTTAGTACTTGTTGTATCCAAATCCATTCTAACTATTCTTGCATTAGGATACTCTTTAGCAATGATGCTTTCTAACTTTTCAGTTCCCATTCCTAAATCATTAATAGCTTCCTCATGACATGAAGGACACACTTTACTCATTTGAGTGCTATACCCACAGTAATGGCATCTTAAATTATTTGAACTCTTATGATAAATAAGTGATATATCGCAGTTCGGACATTTCCAAACATAACCACAAGAAGAACAACTCATATATGTAGAAAAACCTCTTCTATTTAAAAGTATTATTGCCTGCTTACCATCATTAATAGTCTTAGCTAATTTCACTTTTAGCTCATTACTTAATACAAAGTTTCTTCTTTTAACTTCTTCATTCATATCAACTATATTTATCTTAGGTAAATTATTACTAATACGAGAAGTTAGTTTAACTAGTTTATATACACCTTTTAATCCACGAGCATATTGTTCAAGCAGTGGCGTTGCACTTCCCATAAGCACTACTGCATCACGCTTTTTAACTCTTTCTATAGCAACATCAATAGCATTATATTTAGGATTAACATCTTGCTTAAATGAACTAGATCCACACTCATCTATTATTATAATTCCAATATTTTTAAGAGGCGCGAATACAGCACTTCTAGCACCTACTACTATAGAAACTTCTTCTTTAACAATTCTTCTGTATTCGTCAAATCTCTCTCCATCAGATAACATACTATGTAAAACTGCCACCTTTGGTCCAAATTCACTTTTAAATCTACCAACAATCTGTGGAGTCAAACTAATTTCAGGCACTAGCATAATAGCCGTTTTTCCTTTAAAAAGCATTGTTTTTATAAGTTTAATATATACTTCAGTCTTACCACTTCCGGTAACACCATGGAGAAGTATGTTCTTATTATCACTATTTAATATTTCATTATATACTTTTTCTTGTTCTTCAGTAAGCTTTATATCTTTAGCTTCTTCACTTAAAAAATCTATATCTCTATTAACTTCAACTTCTTTTAATAGAACAACATTGTTATCAACTAAATTTCTTAAAGATGCTGAGTTAATAAGGCTCCTATCTATTTCACCAACATCTAATAACTTGTTAATAATTTCTATTTCTTTAGTGCTTCTCTTGTGAATAAGTTTATAATTATCAACATCTATTTCATTATTTAAATAGCAAACCACTTTAGTCTTAACCCTCATATTAGTTTTGCTAGAAGCCTTTAAAGCTTTAGGAAACATTGACTGATAACAAGATATTAATGTAGATAAAGTCTTATCCTTCATCCATTTGCCAAGCTCTAAGAGTTCATCATTTAAACATAATGTCTTTTCAACAATTTCTTTAACCTCTTTATACTCTAAAGAACTATCAAAGTTATTATTTATAGACATGACAAAACCTTCTACTTCTTTATTCCCAAAAGAAACTAAAACCTTTTGCCCAGGCTTTATATCGTTTTTTAACTTTTCAGGTACCAAGTAGTCAAAAGTTTTATCAATTGCTTTAGATGAATACTCTATTAAAATGCTTGCTATCATAAATATGGGTTATATAAAAGTTCTCTTTCTAATGTAGTAACTTCTCCATGTCCTGGATAAAGCTTAGTTTGTGGTGGAAAAGTCCTTAGCTTTCTCAAACTATAATACATCTCTTCTTCATCAGAACTTTCAAAATCAGTCCTTCCTATTGAACCCATAAAAACAAAATCTCCTACAAATAAATCATCACTATCTTTAAAATAAAATGAAACACTGTCACTAGTGTGTCCCTTAGTAGGAATAACTTCTATTTTAAAAGGCCCAAGTTTTATTTTTCCAATTGTTTTATAATCATATACTTTTACATTATACTTATCTATAAAATAAGGTAAAGCTCCTATATGATCAAAGTGGTAATGTGTAACGAAAATAGCTTCTAAACTTAAATTATTATCTTTTAAATATTTTTCAATTTTATTTTCTTCACTAGATGGATCTACTATAATTGCAATTCCATTTTGACTAATAATATAACAATTATTTTCTAGTGGCTTTAAAACTAATCTCTCTATATGCATTAAAACATATCAAGTAACTGATCTAATCTATCAATTACCTTAAATCCTTTACCATTTAACTTAGTAGAAAATCTAACAGCAATACCACCAGCACTTTCCCACTCTCTAAGGTTGCCTGCATAATCATCAACTAAAATAGCATCCTTAGTATGAATCATTTTAGTCTTTGATATCTCTTTAGGACATATAATAACAGTTATATCATTAAAATGCTTTCTAATATATCTAACTTTATCAGCACCTTCCTTAATAGAACTACAATGTGTTAAGATATTAACATCAAACTTATTAGAATCAATAAGCTTTTGTATACAATCAATACTATCATTAATAATATATTTATCTTTTAAAATACACTTAAAATTAAAGTTCTTATAAAACTCAGGATCATCTCTTTCATATTCCTGCCTATCAGCTTCTTCATAAAGCACAGTTATAGTATCTAGTATAACTCCATCAAAGTCTATATATAATTTCTGCATATCTTCGCCTCCACTTATTCTTATTATAATAAGCAAATCTTTGTTTTTCAACTATTTTTAACTTATTTATTGATTTTTTAATTATACTACTTTATTCAAGTTTATTGATAATTTATAGCTTTTATGATAATATTAGCTTAGAAAGAAAGGTGCACTTAAATGGAATTATATCATGGAAGTTTAGAAATTGTTAAAGAACCTAATATTGATGTACAAAACTACAAAACTGATTTTGGTAAAGGTTTTTACACAACTTTAGATTTCAATCAAGCTAAAAGATGGACTAAAATTAAAAAAGATAGAATAATTAAAGAGAATCCAAATATTAAAGTTAAGAGATATGTTAATGTTTACGGATATACTTATAATAGTGATTTAAACACAATAGAATTTAAAAGTGCTGATGAGAAATGGCTGGATTTTATTTATATGAATAGAAATAGTGATAGCTTATTACATAATCACGATATTATATCTGGACCAGTAGCAAATGATAATTTATTTGCAACTTTAAAATTATTTGAAAGCAATTATATTTCAAAAGAGGAAACCATAAAAGCACTTAAATCTTATAAATTAATAAATCAAATATCTTTTCATACAAATGAAGCACTAAAAACAATTAGATTTATTAGAGCGGAGGAAATAGAAGACGATGAATAACAATAAAACACTTGATAATATGCTTTGGGTATTTTTACCTAAAGTTGCTCAGATGATTGGAGAAAAAAAGAACCTTAGCCTAGACAAAGTCAATAATTTTATATATAATTCTAAAACATATGAAATATTAGAAACCCCTAGTTGTAAATTATGGTATTTTTCTAATAAGGATTTGACTGAATTATTTATTAATGAATATGAAGGTAAAAAAATATTTGGAGAAGAATATGGAAAATAATTTAGAGTATAAAGTAAATGAATTTGTAATATTTTGTATAGAAATCTTTAAAGAAGAAAGTGGTTTAAGTGGCAAAGAAACATATGAATTATTTGACAGTTATGGAGTATTAAGATACCTAACTGAAAACTATGACCTTCTTCATACACAAGGCGACAAATGGCTGATAAATGACATTAAATCATATTTAAAAATAAGAGGATGCGATAAGATTTAATTATCTTTATTGCATCCTTTTTTAAAATATTTTTTTAAATAACAACTACTTTCTTCTTCTATAACACAGTATACTTCATCATAGTATTTAATAAACTTTATAATTTGATTCTTTATATCAAGTAAATATTCAGACACATCTCTCATAAGCTTTTCTCTTGTTAAGTGTTCTTTTATATAATCAGCCTTATAATCATTATCTCCATTAGATAACACATCCACTTTTCCATAAAAAGCTTCTACTCTTCTTATAAACTCTGAACTATCAAGATTAAATAAATCCACATCTTTTAAATCTTCAGCAACTTTAACAGCATATTCAAAAGCATTTATTAAATCAGGGGTTACATCTTTATTAGACTTGCCAACAGATCTCTCATACACTTCTTTGAAAATATCTCGTTTTATATATCTAAGTTCTAGCATAAGAGCCCTCCTAATTAATAATGTGATACTATTTATGTTCACAATATAATTATATCATCAGAAGAAAAAATTAGGACTCGAATTCCTAATTTTATTTTGTATCAATTGAGTCTTTAAATACAACATATCTTTGATATAAAAACTCAGTAACTAAATTAAGAGTCATATTTAAACCAGTAACTAAATACTCATTCCATAGCATTTTTTCTACTAAGTAATCCCCTAACACTGTAGTAACAGGAGTAAATACTAAGTAGTAAATAAATACTTTTATCATAGCCACTTTAACATTACTAGCTGATTTAAAAGTAAAGTTTCTATTTAGAGTAAAGTTCCATACTACTGATAAAACTAAAGCCACAAGGTAGCAAGGCCAATAAGGTAAATCACATAGTTCATTTAATATAGTAAATGTTCCTATTTCTATTAACCCCGCACTAATGGAAAATAGTACAAACTTAATAATTCTTAGCACCTCTTTCATTACTTGTTCTCCTTTTCCTTGTTCCTTAAATATAATGAATAATAAGCAAAAATAATTGCAATTAACCCAAATATAAAAGCAAATAAGAAATTGTATCTAAGTGAATAAGCAACAGCCATTCCACATATCAAAGTACCTATAGATCTTCCTAAATATTTACACTCTTCAGCTAAATTACTAAAATTAAATTGTTCATTCTCTTTAAACCTATTTATATATGGTGCATCAGATATATGAGAATATGAATCAGATAATACTTTTGTATAAACTATAGCAATTATAAAAAATACATTACTATTAAAGATAAAAGCTAACAAATAAAGTGTTGTTCTAAGTAAGTACTTAATAGACAAATTGATATAATTATTTTTAAAAGTCAATTTCTTTAATACAAAAATACCTAATAAAACCGAAATAATACTAATAACCAGCATAAAAATAGATGCCTGGCTAGACTCCTTATTAAGTCCAACCATCAAAAGAGTTAAAAGCATACCATTTATTGAATAATAAGAGATATTTCCCATTAAATTAAAAATTAAATAGTTTCTTGTTACTTTATCCTTAAATACACTCTTTAAAAACTTTCTATTATCTATTAAAGTATCATCTTTTTCCTGAGCTATATACTTTTCTAAATCAACCTTTTTTAAGACCAAATAAGCTATAAAAAGTATTATACAAGCTATTAAAATAAAAGAATTATTTGTAATTTTACCGATTATCGTCTTATTTATTAATATAATTGTTATTAAAGAGCCTAAATAAAATAAAGCTGAATATACTATCCCGCGGGCTGCATAAACTTTATCATTTTTTTGTATATGCGCAATCATGGGGTAAATAGAAGCATATACTTCAACATCAATAACATAATCAATCATTATTAAAAACTTTATAATGAAACTGAACCCAAGCCCATTGAGCAAGTATAAAAGTAGCATAACTATTACATTGGTAAATAATAGGCCTAAAGTAAAATCTTTTAATCTTTCTTTTTTTACTAAACTAGAACACATAAACAAAATTGATATAGTAAGTAAAGCACATAAGCTATAAACACTACCAATAGTTTTAACACTCAAAAAATTATCTCTCATCCATAATTCTTGAAAATTATAGAAAATACCACCAGACAAAGCATAAAGAGCAAGAACTAAAAACACCTTTTTTAAATCTTTATTCATTTTTACTCCTTACATTCCAAGTAGCATCATAGCTACTCCAACACCAATTCCTAAAATAAACATTATTATCATAGAAACAGCCATTACATTTGTAAATCCATCACTGCTCCATAAAAATGGACTAGCATCACTTTCAAGCTTGCCAAATAATGGATTACTTTTCACAAGTTTCCCAGCTTTTTGAGCTCCGCCTTCTTCTAATTTTTGCTTGTAAAAATCATTAAGGATTTCCAATTGTTGTATCTTGCTTTCAATATCTCCAGTGCTGTTAACTTCTGCCTGTCTCATTACTATATTAGCAATTTCAGCTTTACTATATGCTCCAGCTTTAATTGCTTTTTGAACATACTCTGCTAAACTATTTATAAAACTTAAGCGCAATCTTAAAGTCTCAGATAAGTTAATTAAACCAGCTCTAATTCTAGATGTATAAAAAAGTTTTTCCTCATAAGAAAGTCTATTGTCTCTTGCAATAAAAGCCGATTCATCAGTGCTTTCTCTACTTTTAATAGCATAACTATTTTCTAGCTTTCTCTTTTCACTTTCTAATAATTCATTTATTCTATATTCTAGAGTTTCTTTATCTAAATCTTCTGGTAATCCATTTAAAATATTAGTAATAGTTTTATTTGCAAGCATTGCTTCATAAGTATATGCACTTTTAATAGTATCTCTTAATTTATTTTGTAAAACTTGATTACTGTTTCTAAAATCAACTGGATTATAATACTCTAAAACATTTAAATTAGCATAGCCGATTTTTTCTTCTGATTTATCCATATTCTCTCTCATAGAAAGAAACTCTTTAGGATCATGTGCATCTACTCCGTATATTACAGGCGTGCCTACCTTTTCACATATCTCCCAAAATAGTTTATTAGGATAGCCCTTATTTTCTAAGGTACCATGCAAATTAATTTCTAAAGGAATATTTAACTCTTTTGCTTTTTCACATATCATTTGAGATGCTATTCTAGCATTTTCCATAAACTTAGTTTGATCTTCTATGTGAGTAAATGTATCACTATAATTCATAAAAATATCTGGATGAGCAACCATATCAAAGAGTCCACTTTCCATTGCTGCACAAACTTCATGAGCATAAACAGTAGGATAATCGCTATTGCCTTCCCTTTTCACATCTGATATAAAATGCTGCCCTAAAACCAAATAATCCACTTTATCTCTAAGCTCACTTAAAAAGAAAGCTTTCATGTTGTCATATTCACATTCAAAACCGGAAAGTATCTCTATATCCTTATATTTTTCTTTTAAACCATTTATTTCGCTTATATACTCTTCAGCATCTTTTAGATGCATTCTTAATTTAATATCTTGAAATTCCAAAGCAGGAACCGGACAGTGATCAGAAATACCCAAAGCCTTTAACCCTGCATCTCTAGCAGTCAAAACATATTCTTCAGTCTTATACATTCCAGCATGCCCACATCTATAAGTATGAGTATGATAATTAAAGTTTTGAAAGTACTCCATAGGCACCCTCCTCTATAATAACATTATACAACAAAATAATTGCAAATGAAATAGGCAAAAGAAAAAGAAAACCTGTATTAAGCTTTCTTTACAAATCAAACACTTTATATACTAAAAAAGCATTTACACTCATAAGTACCAAACCTATTATTAAATGTATTACATTCATGTCATAAGCAAATACTTCTGCAAATACACTTATTATACTTGCAAGAACAAACCCTATAATTACATAGTAAGTTTGATTTCTATATTTCTTTAAACAGTATTCAATTACCTTAGCAATAACTACTATACCAATAACAACACCTAATAAGAAAGGTAACATTATTAATAAATTAGAACCTATATTCTTAAATGAAGTTAGCTCATTTACTACATTAAGTATTGGCTCGTAATAACCAATTAGCATTAGAGTAAATGATCCACTTATTCCAGGCACTACCATAGTAGCAGAAGCAAGCATTCCTACAAAGAATAGTACTATATAGCCTAAAGCATTTAAATTAGTAAGACTAACGCTAGAAGAACCCTTATCAACTATCATCATCAATACTACAATTATTATTCCTATAAGCATTAAAGAAAAGTCTTTAAGCTCAGGTGTTTTATCAACACTTTTAAATAGTTTAGGTACACCACCAATTATTAGTCCTAAGAATATAAGAATAGTAATAATCGGAGCTTTTTCAAGTCCAAACTTAATTAACTTAGCACATAATGCAAGCGAAGCTACTGCACCTAGTCCTAATGGTAACAAGTATTTAAAATACTTCACAAAATTACTTTTACTCTTATAAAAATTACTAACTGCTTCAATGAGTTCTTCATATATTCCAAGTAAAACAGCAAGTGTTCCACCTGATACTCCAGGTATAATAAATGCAATTCCAAGTATTGCACCTTTAATAAATAGTTTTAAATTGTCTTTCATTTTTCTTCTCCTATTACACTATATAGTTTATCATACTCTATAGTAATTTTTAAAGCTAAAAATCCAAATATTGATCCAAAAATTATATCAGCAAAATAATGAACATTTAAATATATTCTAGAGAACACTATTAATAGTACTATAATTGTAAGTAAAATATTTAGAAATGGCTTTAAGCTTTTACTCTTAATCTTCTTATTAATTATATAAATAAGTAATCCATAAAATGCCACACTACACATAGCGTGCCCGCTTGGAAAAGAATATCCACTAGGTTTTTCAATTAAATTAATAAGTGGTCTCTCTCTTCTCAAAGTAATCTTAATAACATTATTTAATAGATATGCAAAGGCTAAATTAACACTCATCAAAAGAGGTATTTTCTTATTCTTAAGCACTATTATAAATAATATAATTAAAGCTACATAAAAGTACACACTTCCCATATTTGTAACTACTTTAAAAAAGGAAGTAAATGAATCTCTAACTACATATGTACTTAAAAATGAACTAACTGTATTATCTATTTCTAATACAAACTCACTAGCAAATAAACTAAATATAATAGATAACAAAAAGAGAAACACAAATGCAATTAAATAATATCTAATACTTTTTATAAACTCTTTATTCATAATTAATCCATATACTTTTTATAAATCTCAAGTAGTCCTCTCTTATTTTTAAACATATTAGGTTTTACTTCATAAATATTAGGCCTAGCACTAGCACTAATAAGCACTATATCATTTTTTCTAAAAGCTAGTGTCCATTCAACATACTTAATACTAGGTACTTCCTTAGCTAGTCTATCTACCATAGGTCTAGCATAATCAAAATTAGGAAGTTGTGTGCCACTTATCATCTTAAATGTCTTAGGATGCTCTACAAAAGTATGTCCATAATTATCAACTAGAGGTGATATAACCACTCCATCATCATTTACAAATCCATACATCTTCTCATCTTTATCTTTATTAACAACTATAACTTTATTAAGAATATTAACTTTACCATTCTTATCTAAAAATGTAATCACCTTAAGAGAGCATAACTCATCAGAGAACCTAGTTACTGGGCTTTCTTCGAAATAAGATTCAACAATAACTTCTTCTTTCTTCATTATGCTATTATATATCTTCAAAACGTTATACTCATTTTTAATCCTATCTTTATCTATATCAATAATTTCATAATTCTCATTAACAGCACTTCTTGCAACTATCTTATCTCTACCTGAAATAAACCCAGAAAAAACCTTATACTGAACATCTCTTAAATCTATATACTTTCTTCCCAAATACATATTAAACTTTTTATATAAAAGTCCCCTGTCAGCAAAAATAAGCTTGTCATTACTAGAATTATATTTACTTATCATTTCCTTATTATACTTATTTGTTAAAAAAGTACTTCTTTCTTCATCATTTAATTTATAAAAAGCAAGTTCCTTATACTCTCTATTATTAGCACCATATTTAATATTACATTTAGCCATGTCAAAAAGAATAGAAATCTTATTCTTATCAGTTTTACTAGCTATTTCCTTAGCAGTACTA
>CADBRE010000103.1 GCA_902797005.1 uncultured Erysipelotrichaceae bacterium
AAATTAACAGCAGTTGGTCTTATGAATACAATAGAAACCTTAGTATTCGATGAACTGAAAACAAATTAACAAAAAGCCCCTAGGCAACTAGGGGCTTTCTTTTATAGATTATTTATTTCTTTTTTGCAAAACATCAAATAGTTTCTAACCAACTCACCAACATCATTATCCTGATAAAACACCTGGTCATCTTTAAAGAACTTAACAAGTTTCATTCCTATCTTATTTGAAGGATGATAAATATTTCTCATATGATTTGGTCTAGGGTCATATTTACTTGTGAATATCAAGTCCTTGTCGGGGTGTCTTATTTCACCAGTTTTCCTATGTATATAAGTGAAACAGCAATCTGGGTATAGCAGCACTTCAGCTTGCAAAATCTGGTCATTGAAATCAATAAAGTATTTAAACAAAATCTTGCCATCATTATATTCTCTAGGTAAATGGGGGTACAAATCCAATTCCCAAGCACCACCAGTAATCATCTGCAAACTAGGGTTATCAAAAGCAAAGTATACTTCAGATTTTCTACCATCCAATGAGTGGTCTCTAGTTCTTTCAACAGCAACTTTTAGATTACTTTCACCGTAATTATAAATATCAATAGTGCCAGGCTCCATGTCTTCAACATGTCCAAGGCCCATTTCCTGGAAATAGGGGCAATATTTGTTTACGGTATTTCCACCCATATAAATAGTAACATCATTTCTTTGTCTGATTATAGTAGACAATACATTCATAAACAATACAAATTCATTAGGAAGGTATCCAATTCTACTAATAAATTCATCAAAGAATATTGTTGTAATATTTGGGTAGCTAGTCGACTTATCATGCTCCATACTAGCAAGTGAAAAAGCATAACAAAAAGGTTCAGAGTCAGGGACCATTCTACCACTATCTTCATCGTACTTTGCCAAATACCATCTACCAGAGTAATACTTTACGCTAGTCCATCTTCCTTCAGTTATTTTTTCCACAACTCCATCGGCTACAATAGCATCAAACAATACATCACCACGTTTGCCTTTGAAGTCATCTCTGTACCTTCTTATATAGGCGCCTTGTTTTCCCTTTTCCCAATAATTCTTAATGAACTTCTTCAGAATACTATACGTCTTTCCATTAGACCTTTTTCCGAAGATTACATTATAATGGGCATGATAACTGTCTATTTCATCAGTTGTATAAAACTCGCCAACATCACTACTTTTCTCAGTTTTTAACTTTTCACTTTTTCCCATAATACCTCCTAGTTAACTTGGTTGTGTAACGTATTCGCAGCCTTTCATTACAAGTACATAACTGTAACCTGAAAATGAGTGAGGAAAGTTTATAACCTGTAATCTCGGATTAGCATAAACTTTAAAATAACTATCATTTAAGTACAAATTATACTTATTCTGATTCCTTGCGATAACGCAGGGTGTACCAAGTATAGCCTCTGCATATGTTTTTAAAACATCGCAATGTGCATAAATCCTCCATAATCCCGTTCTAACAGATTCAATTTTTGTTATAAAATAATATCTATTAAATTCAGGTATATGCATATAATTAACATTAGTAAGAGTTCCATTATATTCAATGTTAATTACAGGATTTACAATATCTGTTTCTTCTCTTAGCGTTCCACTTAAAGTCATAACAGTGGAGGGTGATTTTGAAATTTTATTCAATTCCTCTTGATTATTCATTAGAATAATATTAAATCCTGACATATTTACCTCCTAGTCAACTAAATAATAATGCCACTTTTTAGTAATTGATAAATCTCTTCAACTTCAGGACTTGTTGCAACTAAACCATTTAATCTTATATCTTCAACAACAGTAAATCCAGAAAACTCTCCTAAGGTTCCACCCATATTACAAGGAAATCCGCAAACTTTTTCATATCCCTCAGGTAGACTTTGTCTTGGAGTAGTTAAGAATAAATAAGGTTGCATAACATTAAACAAACTTGCAGATGCTGAAACTGCACCAGTCTTCTTAAAATTAGGCTTCATTCCAAGAATTCCATTTGCTGTAGCAGAAGTTAAACTACCTTGTGCATTTGATATAGATGCAGCATGCTGCGCATTTTGCAATTCAGCCTGAGTTGCAGATATTTTTCCATTAGCCAAATTTTC
>CADBRE010000104.1 GCA_902797005.1 uncultured Erysipelotrichaceae bacterium
AGTTGCACCTAGAAGAAGACTCAGCATCTATGACTCATGAAAGCAATTATAGTCTCTTAGATTACAACCGTGCTGGTGTGCCTTTAATAGAAATAGTAACCGAGCCAGATATGAACACGATTGATGAAGTAATCGAATACCTAGAAAACTTAAGAAGCATTATTAAATATGCTGGTGTATCTGAGGCATCAAGTGAAAAAGGGCAGTTAAGAGTAGATGTTAACATAAGTATGATGAAGGAAGAAGATACAGAATTAGGAACTCGTGCAGAGATAAAAAATATCAACTCATTCAATGCAGTTAAAGAAGTAATTGCTTATGAAATGAAAAGACAAGAAGAAGTATTGTCTTCTGGTGGTAAAGTTGTTCAAGAAACTAGAAGATGGGTAGATGACGAAAAGAAGACTGTTTCTATGAGAGAAAAAGTAGATGCAATAGACTATAGATACTATGTTGAGCCTAATATTCCTGTTGTTAAATTAAGTGAAGATTTTAAAGAAGAAATAAGAAAAAGTATTCCACTTCTTCCATTAGAAAGAATGAAAAAATATATTTCTTTAGGAGTAAGCAGTAAAGACGCCAAAACTATAGTAAGAGAAAAAGCTGTTAGTGATTACTTTGATGAAGTTCTTTCTAAAAACGCTGATGCTAAAGAAGCTAGCAACTGGATGACAACTAGATTAATGGGATACATGAATCAGAATAACGTATCTATAGATGAAGTTTATCTAAGACCAGAAATGCTTGCAAGTTTAGTATCTCTAGTAACTACTGGCAAAATAAGTTCTCAACAAGCCAAAGATGTATTTGCATTTTGCTTAGAAGAAAACAAGACTCCAGAAGAAATAGTTAAAGAAAAGGGAATGGAGCAGATTAGTGATGAAGAAACTATTAGAGAAATGGTTAAAGAAGTAATAAATAACAATCCTAATCAATATGAAGCATACAAATCAGGTAAAACAGCTCTTTTAGGTTTCTTTGTAGGTCAAACACTTAAAGCTAGTGGAGGTAAAGCTAACCCTGCAGTTGTAAATAAACTAGTTAATGAAGAACTAAATAAGTAGTATTTTTAAAATGTTATCATATAATAAATATAGGTAATACTATTGACTTTTAATTAGAAATATAGTATTATCTAGATACCGCTAGAGAAATCTAGGGCAGGTCGATAGTTAGAATACGAATCAATAGATTTAAACGTATGTTAAGTACGTCGCTCTAATTAGGAAAACACCACTTTAATAGTGGTGTTTTTTTAAGGTAATTCCTGCATATAATCAACTAATTTATCGTTTTCTTTCATTAACAATGTATTTTTACGTACAGTTCCAGCAATTAAATCTGCAGCTTGAACTAAATATGAACATTTAGAATTTTGATAATGTAGCTCTATTTGCAAATTAGAGAATAGTAAAGGTTTATACTTGTTTTTGTAATTAAAGTTTTTTATTCCGTGTATTAGTTCTTCGTATAATCCATCTTTCAAACTATAGTATCCATTACTCTTTGTTGATTGCTGATCAATGTTTATTATAACCTTTACCGGTTTATAAGGATCAATTTTTTTAAGACTTATTAATTGCTTAATAGTGCCTTTTATAAGAAGTCTTAATGCATAATCAACATATCTTCCTTTTGATGCCTTATCATTCATAATGTGTTCATATATTTTTGCATTGTCAATAACTACAGAAATTATATAATTGGTTTTTATTAAGTTTAAAAGTCTTCTTTTGTGATTAGCTTTAATATTTATATTTTTTATTTCTGGACAATTACTATTACAACAATTTTTATCAAATGGGCAATAAGAACATTTTATATTATTAATAATTGCCTTATATTTAGTGATAAACTTATTCTTCTCACTTTGTGAAAAAATAACAAGTCCTGCATATACGCATATTTTCTCTTTGGTGCTTAGTTTTCCAGAATCATCTAAACTGATAAATATTTCCTGCATTTATTATCTTTCTCCTCTCTCAATTTTTACAAGTAATAAATTTTATTATAATTCTAAAGATAACATAATACAAGTGATAAGTTAATTAAACTTTTCATTTATCGATTTACAGAAAAAAAGAAGACATATATCTTCTTAACTAAATCACATTTACTATATCTTATTATCTTTTAAAAACTCTCTGTAGAGCTTAACCAAAGCTCTTTTTTCTATTCTAGAAACATAACTTCTAGAAATATTTAGACTTTTAGCTATCTCTCTTTGTGTTTCTTCATTTTTATCTAAAAGACCATATCTTCTAATAATAATATCTTTCTCTCTTTTAGTAAGCACGCCAATATATTTCTTTAATAACTTGATGTTATCTTGAAGTTCAATAATATCTGCTTGGTCAATATATTCATCTTTAATAACTTCTTCTAAAGTAATTTCGTTACCATCTTTATCATAACCAATAGAATCATTTAAACTTACATTATTTTGATTCTTCTTATTAGTTCTAATATACATTAATATTTCATTCTCAATACATCTTGCTGCATAGGTAGTAAGCTTAACTGGTTTATTAATATCATAAGTATCTATTCCCTTAATTAAGCCAATAGTACCAATAGAGATTAAATCATCTGTGTTTTCTTTAAAACTATCAAACTTCTTAACAATATGGGCAACTAATCTTAGATTATGCTCGATTAACTTATCTCGTGCTTCTTTATCACCATTACAACAAAGGAAAACATATCTTTCTTCTTCTTCAGGTGGAAGAGGTTCAGGAAACACATTTATGCTATAGCTTGTTGTAAAAAACAAAAACTTTTTAAAAAACTTTATTATCTTATCTATCATAGTAAATAATACTTAAATAGTTCTAAAATATGAGTAAAGATTTAATAAAAGTAGTTAATAAGAATTGTGTATAATCTAATTGTTATAAATTAGTGATAATCTATTGCTAATTTTTAAAATTGTGGTAAAATAAAATCCACTGTTAATGATTGCTTGTTGATTATTATATTGTTATGTTCATGCAGTTTAGAAGTGTAGGAGTAGTAATATGAAGGAAGAAGTAGTACAAATAGACTTAAATTATAATGATGTTAAAACTGAAACCATATCTTTTAAATCAGCTAGTTACTTATTTGTAAAAAGAATATTTGATATTTTAATATCCATATTGGGTTGCATATTAATGCTACCAATAGCTATTATTGTTAAGATAAGCTATGTTTTATCTGGCGATTACAATCAAGTATTTTTCTGCCAAGATAGAATTGGTAAGAATGGCAGACTATTTAAGTTCTATAAGTTTAGAACAATGGTACCTAATGCTGATGAAGTTCTATTTAAGATGCTAGAGGAAGATTTAGAAATTACAAAAGAATATAAGATTAATAAAAAGATAAAAGATGATCCAAGAATTACTAAAGTGGGCAAAATTCTTAGAAAGTTATCTTTAGATGAACTACCACAAATGATAAATATATTATTAGGCGACATGTCTTTAATTGGAAATAGGCCTTACCTTCCAAGAGAAA
>CADBRE010000105.1 GCA_902797005.1 uncultured Erysipelotrichaceae bacterium
ACAGGTTTTAACTGTAACTTATAATACTTTTTTTAAATACTGTCCTGTAAAGCTATCTTTATTCTTAGCTATTGCTTCTGGTGTTCCAGTTGCTACAATAGTTCCTCCTAAGTCTCCTCCTTCAGGTCCTAAGTCTATTATGTGATCCGCAACTTTAATAATGTCTAAGTTGTGCTCAATTACTATAACAGTATCTCCATTTTCCACTATTCTATTTAGTATATCTAATAATTTCTTAATATCATGAATATGAAGTCCTGTAGAAGGTTCATCAAGTATGTATACACTTTTACCAGTAGGTCTCTTTTGAAGCTCTTTAGCAAGCTTAACTCTTCCAGCTTCACCACCAGAAAGTGTAACTGCACTTTGCCCTAGTTTAACATAACCTAGTCCTACATCGTGCATTGTGTCAAGTGCTTTCTTTACTTTAGGAACATTTTCAAATATTTCTAAAGCTTCATCTACTCTTAAATCTAGTATCTCTGCAATATTTAATCCTTTAAACTTAATATTAAGAGTTTCTTTATTGTATCTCTTTCCGTGACACACATCGCATGGTACATACACATCTGGTAAAAAGTGCATTTCAATTTTCTTTACACCATCGCCACAGCAAGCTTCACATCTTCCACCTTTTACATTGAATGAGAATCTACTTTTATCATAACCTCTTATTTTAGCTTCTTTTGTTTCTGCAAATACATCTCTAATAGCATCAAATACTCCAACATAAGTAGCAGGGTTACTTCTCGGTGTTCTGCCAATTGGATCTTGAGATATATATACAACTTTATCTATATCTTCTATCCCTTTTATTGATTTATACTTTCCTGGCTTTTCTTTAGAACGATATATTGTGCTAGCTAATTTTTTGTATAATATTTCATTTACTAATGATGATTTACCACTTCCTGATACACCAGTTACACAAGTAAATACTCCTTTAGGAAACTTAACATTTATATTCTTAAGGTTATTTTCTTTAGCGCCTTTTATTTCTATAAACTCTCCATTACCTTTTCTACGTTTTTTAGGAACATCTATTTTTAAAGCACCACTTAGGTACTGCCCAGTTATTGAGTTTTTATTTTTCATTACCTCTTCTGGTGTACCTGCTGCGACTACATATCCACCTTTTTCTCCTGCTTCCGGTCCAATATCTACTAAGAAGTCAGACGCTAGCATAGTATCTGTATCATGTTCTACAACTATAAGCGTATTTCCTAAATCTCTCATTTCTTTTAAAGAGTTTATTAGTTTATCATTGTCTCTTTGGTGAAGTCCTATACTAGGTTCATCAAGTACATATAGTATTCCAGATAGTTTACTTCCAATTTGTGTTGCTAAACGGATTCTTTGACTTTCACCACCAGATAGTGTTCCAGCATTTCTAGAAAGTGTCAAATAGTCTAGACCTACATTATGCAAGAACTCTAATCTTTCTTTTATTTCTTTTATAATTAGGAATGATACTTCTTCATCTGTTTTACTTAGTTTTAAATTATCAAAGAAACTTATTAAATCTCTAATACTTAAATTAGTCACTTCATATATGTTTTTTCCACCTACAAATACATTAAGCATTTTTTCGGATAGTCTAGCCCCTTTACAAGTTGGACAAGTAAGCTCAGTCATATAGCTTTCTATCCATTCTCTTATAGCACCAGAAGTTGTTTCCATATATCTTCTTTGTAAGTTACTTATTATCCCTTCAAAATAGTCATAACTTCTAAGTACACTACCGCTTCTTGTTTCTGTTTGAAAGTCTATTTTATCTTTAGATCCATAGAATACAGTGTCATGTTCAAATTTGGTTAAGTCTTTGACTGGTTTATTTAAATCTATATTATAATATTTAGCTACACTTGATAACTTTTTATAATAAATGTTTAGTGTTTCACCACTTTGGAAAGAAGCTACCGCTCCATCCATAATGCTTAGATTTTTATCAGGAATTAGTAAATCTTCATCAATGTGCATCTTATTTCCCAAACCTTTACAATCAGGGCATGCACCAAATGGTGAGTTGAATGAAAAACTACGAGGTTCTAGTTCTTCTAAACTAAAATCACACTCAGGGCAAGCATAGTGTTCACTCATAATAATCTCTTTATCACCTATTATATTTATTATAGCCTTACCATTTGCTTTATTACAAGATAATTCTATTGCTTCAAATAAACGAGAACGCGCTGCATCTTTTATTACTATTCTATCCACTACTACTTCTATATTATGTTTGTTATTCTTCTCCAAGTTTATTTCTTCACTAAGCTGTTTAACTTCTCCATCTATTCTAGCACGAGAGAAACCATCTTTTCTTAAATCATCTAGTAAGTCTTTCTGAGTACCTTTTTCACCTCTTACTACTGGAGACAAAACCTCTATCTTAGTCCCTTCAGGATATTCCATTACCTTATTAACCATCTCTTCTATAGACTGACTTTTAATAGGTTTATGATGATTAGGGCAATATGGAACACCTATTCTTGCAAATAAAAGACGAAGATAATCATATATCTCAGTTACTGTACCAACTGTACTTCTAGGGTTTTTGTTAGTAGTCTTTTGATCAATAGAAATAGCAGGAGACAAACCATCTATAGAATCAACTTCCGGCTTTTCATTTCCACCCAAAAACTGACGTGCATAAGCTGACAAGCTTTCTACATATCTTCTTTGTCCTTCCGCATATATAGTATCAAATGCAAGTGAAGATTTACCACTTCCTGATACTCCTGTCATAACTATTAGCTTGTTCTTTGGAAGTTCTATATCTATATTCTTTAAATTATTTTCTCTAGCGCCTCTTACAACTATCTTATCCATAATACTACCTCACTATTTATTAATATTTACTTAATTAATCTATTTATTCATAAGCAATAATATATTATCAAACAAAAGTGTGTAAGTCAAGGTTTTTTCAAAAGAAAAATAAATACGTTTTTTAGTATTTATTCTTCTAAATATTTCTTTAAATTATCCATAACTTCTTTAGCTTCATTAACTCCTAAGTCATAAGCTTCTTTAAGTTTGTTTGAATCTCTTTCTACTATTTTAATATTTATATTCTCTTTAGGTCTTATTACAAATATTCTTCCTTCTTTTTCTAAAGTTTTAATTCTTTCTAATGTTTCATTGTAAACTTTATATCTATTTTTCATAGCTTCTAAAAATTTAGGATATTTTTTATATTTAAAGCCAATCATTCTAATTTTTCTTTTACTTAGTGGCTCTTTCTTATAATCTATAGGTCTAGTAAGAACTACAATAATTTTATCAAAACCCTCATCAATAAACTTATCCACTGGAATAGAATTGCTAATAGCTCCATCTAAATAATACTTGCCATCTACTTCAACCATCTTAGAAACTAATGGCACGCTTGAAGAAGCTCTTAACTTTTCCATATCTTTGAAAGCATCAGTAATTTGTAGGTACTCGCACTTACCAGTTTTCACATTAGTAGCTACTGCTAAAAACTCTTTATTATTCTCCTTAAACTCTTCATTATCGAATCTATCTAATTCTTCTTGAACTTTATAGTAAGCAAAGTCTTTACTAACTATGTTACCTGTTAAAATCAAGCTTCTATAGCTAATATATCTTTTATCCTTTGCATATTTAGACATATATCTAAGCACTCTTCCCTTTTGCTTAGAAAAGTAATTAGGGCCGAACAAAGCACCAGCTGACACACCAACTATTCCATCTATCTTAATATTATTATCAAGCATCACATCAAGAACTCCTGCTGTAAAGAGTCCTCTCATTGCTCCACCTTCTAAAACTAATCCTACTCTCATA
>CADBRE010000106.1 GCA_902797005.1 uncultured Erysipelotrichaceae bacterium
AGATAAAACACTATCAACTACTTGTCTAGTCATTAATCTGTAGTCTCTCGCACCATCAACCATTTCTACTTTACTCATTCTATTTATTATCCTATAAAACATACGAGCAAAGAAACTTCTAATAGGCGGCTCACCTTTTCTAGTAACCCTTCTAGTACCTACAACATCATATCCTTCTTCTTCAATTAATCTAACCATTTCTTTTAAAAGTGAAGGCGGATCTTGTAAATCAACATCCATAATAGTCACATAATCTCCAGTACTTGCTTCAAGCCCTGCATACATAGCAGCTTCTTTACCAAAGTTTCTAGAAAATGACAAATAATTAACCCATTTATTCTCTTTAGATAATTTCTTCATAATATCTAAAGATTTGTCTTTACTACCATCATTAACAAAATAAACATTAATATTTAGCTTATCTTCTTTTCTAATTCTTTTAATCTCCTCATAAAACAAAGGAATACTTTCTTCTTCATTATAACAAGGTACTACTAAATCTATTATTTTCATATACTTCTCCCTCCAAAAAGTTACATGATAATTATACCATGTAACTTATTTAGGTGCAAGTTATCTATCTATTGAAATAATTATACTTTAGAGTTAAATCATTTTTTCTAGTTAGATAATTAACTATATAATTAGTATTTTCCAAATCCTCTTCACTAATGCTCTTGCCGTTAGTAACTTCTCCACCATCTACATAAACATTTCCATCATACCACGAGTAATCACTAAAGAATGCAATGCCCAAATAATCTCTAGACATAACATCTTCTCCTATATATAATGATTTATTATTATATAAACCAAACATATTTAGAAGTGTTGGTAAAATGTTTATTTGAGAAGAAACCTTATTTACATCGTAATGTCTTAGGTTCTTACTCCATATAAAGAATGGTGTATGATTTATTAAATTATTACTTGTTTCTTTATACTTAGCTAATATACTTATATCTTCTAAGGTATAAAGATAATGATCAGTAACTACAACAATAACTGTATTATCAAGTAAGTTTCTTTCCTCCAATTTATTAAGCAATAATTCAAACATATAGTCAGTTTCTTTGTTTTGCCTATAAACACATTCCTCTTCTGTCATAACTATTTTTTCATCTTCATCAATAAGTCCTTCTTCTTTATCTACATCAATAAGCATCTTGCAAACAGAACCATTTGGTGTAAAAGGAACATGCCCAGAATAAGTAATTATATAATCAAAGAACTTGCCATCAGGAAACATTAAATCACTAAACTCTTCTTGAAGAATTAATTCTCTATCAAGCTCATATGAATTATCATTATATTTAAACATTTCACTAAGCCCATAGTAATTATCATAGCCCCAGTTAATATAGTTGACTGTTCTAGAGTAGAACTCTCCATTATTCATGTGAAAAGCATTAACACTATAACCTTGTTCTTTTAATAGATTAGCTAAGCTATAAGGAAAACTATTTCTATTGAAAGTATAAGCATTTCTATTATATGAGAATGGAGTAATATAACCAGTATTAATAACAAACTCTGAATTAAAAGTAGATCCCCCACCATTATAGAATGAGTAATGATTCTTAAAATCAACAGATTCGCTCTTCATCTTATATAGTGTTGGTGTAACATCCTTATTCAAAATCCAATTATCCATTCCTTCAAGTTGAACTATAATCAAGTTTTTATCTTTCAATAAACCAGTATAAGCATTTTTATTAGTTTTTTCTTCTTTAAAAGCACTTTCCAAAAACTCAATATCATCTTCAGTAATAGCTTCTTCACTTTTTAAATATGTCATATAAAAGTTTCTAATACTAAATTCGTAAAAACCACTTACTTTAATAGCTTTATTAATATCATTATATGAATTATAAATATTTCTTGCATTTCGCCAACTACTCCAAGTAAGTTCAGTATTAGCTAGTCCAAGTGTTAAAGGAGTAATATTATGTAATACCAAAAATACTAAAACTACAAAGCTTAACCAAATATAATTAGTCTTCTCTTTCTTAGGAAAAAACTTTATACCAATAAACACACTTACAATTACTATAATAAACGCAACATAAACTAAAGGATTACAATTTTTAAGAGAATTAATAATATATGGCGCTCCTTCATTTGCTGCACTCATCATACTAAAGTCAAAGAAATTACCCATTGTTGAATAGTAAACACCCTGTATTAAAAACAAAATGGCAAATAAAGTGTTAATTAAGATGTAAAAAACTTTACCAACTTTACTCCTAAGACTCAAACTTATTCCTAAGAAAAGAATTAACCAACCAAAACTAAACAAAACTGGAGTTAACCAATCAAAATAATTATAAACAACATTAAAACACATAAAGAATATATATAAATGCATTAATATAAAAGGAATAGACAACAGTAATACTTCCTTAACATTTAGAGTTTTCAATCCATTTAAAACACCTTTTCTAAATCTTTTAAAAAAACTAATAATCCTTTTCTTCATATAACCACCATATAACATAATTATACTAATTATCAGAAACTTTTTCAACCAAAAGAAAAAAGGCATAAAGCCTTATCTAACAAATGGTATTAAAGCCATAAATCTAGCTCTTTTAACTTGTTCAGCTATATGTCTTTGATGTAATGCACAAGCACCAGTCATTCTTCTAGGTAATATTTTACCCTTTTCATTTATATACTTAGTGATGATTGGTACATCTTTATAATCAACGCTTTTACCAGCGCACATTTGACATATTTTCTTTTTTCTTGGATAAAAATCCTTCATCTTATTTCCTCCTTTTCTTTAAAATGGTAAATCATCGTCACTTAAAGCAACTTCACTACCAAAATCTTTAAAAGGATCCTCACTA
>CADBRE010000107.1 GCA_902797005.1 uncultured Erysipelotrichaceae bacterium
AGGAATGTTAGTAACAGCAACTGAAGGACAAAAAGTAACATGCAGAGCAAGAAAAGTAGTAACAGTAAATGGAGAAAAAAGATATAGCGATTACTCAAATGAAATAGTAGTAGATTATTCAACAATATAATTAATGTCAAAGATTTCTAATGTATAAAAAAATCCATTTAATAGCTGGAATGTGAAGCTTTATAAAAAAGGAACTTGTTGTGTAGAGTTTAAGAAGGTATAATAACTAAAATATATCTTCTTTTTTATAAACAAAAAACATATGACTTGGATTTTTAACAATCTGGTGTGAGTGCCGTAGATATCTACAACTCTTGCAAAAGTACGAAATGACATAAAAATCACTCACTATTAATAATATGTCATATTTTTTAACAATTTTAATTCAATTTGTACATTTTCTTTGATTAATGATGAAGTTTATCATATAGGAAATTTTGAATTTGTGGATTTTAAAAGAAATAAAATTATTCACTATGATAATTTTGCAAATTACTATGATGAAACAAATGCTAGAGTAAGATTTTTCACTCCAGAAGAAGAACCACGATTAAAACAAAAAACTATTTTAGTAGATGTTGATGATGAATCAATCTTTCATTCTTATGAACAAGCTCATGTTAATCAAGAAGAAAATGAAGATTTAACTAGTAATTTCTTTGCTCAAGTTAAAGGTAAATATACATTATCTAGAAAACCTCATAATAATTAAAATGAAATGAGCACCAAATTGATTTATTGTTTTTTTGATAATAACACCAAAGTCATATGCTTAAATAGTCTTATCACCATAATTAAGAAAAAGTAATTAAACAAACCTAGGTTAACACCTAGGTTTTAACTTGCTAAAAAGTGAAATAAGAATAAATATAACAAACAACAAACTATAAATATAAAATGGTATAATAACATATGCATCTTTAAACTTATTAATAAAGTTTTCATATGGAATCATAAATAGTATTAGTCCTATAAATATAGAAAAAAGAATCAATATTATTATATTAAGAACTTTATTAGAATTAATATTAAATGTCTTACTAATAGAGACTTTTATAGAATATAAAGTAAAAGCGCATGTAAAAGACATAAACATTATCCAGAATATTACTGAAAAGTTCTCTATGTTATTTATAAAGTTTAAAAGACTTATATTCTTTAAAACAACATATGATGGATATGAATAAAGTGAAGCTGTGTTAATTCCCATAACTCCTACAATAGTGATTATCATACTTGATATTATACTAAATGAAAACATATACGTGAAAATCAAAGATCTTGTAGTTTTTGTATTATTGATGATTTTATTCTTAGGTATATTTAATGCAGTAAAAAGTGGCATTAGCTGAAGAATTGTCAAAACGCCTGAACCTTTTACTGAATCTTTTAAATTAAATATTATAGGTTTAAAGTTATCTATTTTTATATAAGTAAATAAAGTGGTCCTACTAAAAATCAAAAGGATAAGAACACCTATTATAATAATAGTCGCACATCTAGCAGCTATATCAAAGTCTTTAAGCATTGCAAGTAAAATTGGAGAAGCTAGCAGTAAAGTTATTAAATAAGAAGGAGTTTCAGTTAAATATTCACTTGAAATAAAAGTGGAAAATCTCCAGAATATAATAATTACCATTAGAAAGAATAATAAATCTATAATTATATTTATTACAATAGCTATGGGTTTAGGAAAAAAATAATTTATTTTTTCAGTTAAAGTTTTATCTGGCTCATAATTAAAGAGTTTCAAAAAAACAAATAATATAATAAAACCAAGTATAAAACTAATACCTAAACTATATAGTATAGAATTATTAGAAGTCCTGACTAAATAAGGAAATACCATTCCAAGCAAACTAGAATTAATTAAACACAAAACTATAAAAGAAAAACTAAGGTTACTAATTTTATAATTATTCATTAAATGTCACTCCTTAAATTACCTTGCTTAACTATATCAGTTTTAATATTGTATTTAAAACTCAAGTTGTTATCTTCGTTAGCCCATTTGTTATTACTATTAAAATATTTATTATTATTCTTATATATATAAGAGTTAACACCTATAAAATCACTATTATTATTTTCTGCATTTTCTATTGAATTTTCAACATACTTTTTAATTTCATCACTTATTTGATTAGCAATTTTTTCTGTAACTTTTGTATTACCAAGTTTATCTTTGCAATTATATGAAACTATTTCAACCTCAATGTTACCATTAATTATCATTTCATTATTCTTTAAATTATCTTTATATCCAAAATTAGATTTTAAAGTTTCAGCAGTAAAATATCCTCCATCACATTCACAAGTTATAGTACCATTATTTATATTATTGTTAATGAAGTTATACCCAAAAGCTTCATCCTTATTAAGCTCAATAACCTTATCATCTTTAACATATATTAAATCTTTTACATAAACATAATTATCTGAATCACTAGTTTTTAAATTGTCAGTATCAGCAAGTTCCTTTTCATCTCCAGTTAAAGCAATATTGGGATAAACAATATTTGTCATTCCGCCTAAATAATTATCAAGCATATCTTTAATAGTTAATGAATAAGTTTCTCCATATCTGTTTTCACTTAACTTTAAAATATTTGATAAATTACTTGCAGAGTTAATATCAAACTGTGAAAGAGCAGATAGAATATCTTTTGGTTTATTATCAGTTGTTGCTACCACAAGAAAATTAAGTGGAAGGCGTGTATCTCTTGTAAGATAATCTAAGACCTGCTCTATGTCACTTGTAAGCACACTTTTATCAAGCAAAACATACTCTAGATTTGATATAAAAAATATCTTAGAGCTTTTCATATTTAAACTTCTAGCAGCTTCAAAAATGGTTTTACCTTTACCTGTAATTACTGTAATAGGTGATTCGCTAATGCCATTTTTACCTGCTTCAATAATATTTACGAGTTGCACATCTAGTATGAATTCATCTTCTTCCTTACTAATTCCTATTGCCGTAACAATTCCTAAATCATTAAGCTCTCGGTAGTTAAAACATCCAGTAGTAAGAAATATAACTATTAAAACAATTATTATCTTTTTCATAAATTATTCTCCCTAACTATTTTCTTTCTTGTTATATATGGTGGTCTATGTTTAAGCTTTTTAAGTGATCTTTTAAGAAGTCCATCAGAACTTTCTTTTGGATACAAAGGAGCAGTTGGAATAGTATAAGGCCTGCCAAAAGATTTAATTGAAGTTAAATCAAGTAGTAAGAATTGAATTCCGATGATAAAGCCAATGATTCCAAATAGTGCAGAAATAATCATTAAGAAATATCTATAAAACCTTATTGACCCCTGTATATCATGATAAATAAATATTAATGAGCTAATTGCACTTACACTTACTACTATAACCATAATAGGCGAAATTAGTCCTGCTTGTACTGCAGCATCACCTAAAACTAAAGCGCCAAGTACTGACAGTGATGTTCCTCTAGTAGTTGGAGTTCTAGAGTCTCCTTCGTATAACAGCTCAAAAGTGAACATCAGTAGAAATGCTTCTATAATCGCTGGGAAGGGAACACTGTTTCTTTGCTGGGCAAAGTTAATTAGTAGTGAAACGGGTAACACTTCAGGATCATAGTTAATAATTGCTATAAACAAAGCTGGTGTAATAATTGATAAAAAGAAAGCAGCTAACCTAATTATTCTCATAAAAGAAGCGAAGAATGGCTTATGATAATAGTCTTCACTATTTTGAAAAAAATCTATAAAAAACGTAGGGCACACAATAACACTAGGAGAAGTATCCATAGTAACTATAACTCTTCCTTCAAGCAAATATCTACAGGCATCATCAGGTCTTTCAGTATATAAAAGTGTAGGAAACAATGTTCTATTCTTCTTATCCAAATATTCTTTTAAATTATTAACATCAATAATTCCATCCATCTTTATATTACTAAGTGAGTTTTTAACTTCATTAATTAAAGATTCTTCACAAATATCAGAAATATACAAAATACCTACTTTATTTTTAGTATAAGTACCAGCATCAACTTCAGACAAAACAACATTTTCATTTTTAAGTCTTCTTCTAATTAAACCTATATTCTTTTGATAGTTTTCGGTAAACGAATCCTTAGGGCCTCTAACTACTGGCTCGCTAGAAGATTCAACAACACCTCTATCTAGCTCTGCCCTTGTTTCATAAGCAATAGCTTCATCTTTATAAATAACTACAGTAAAACCATTAAAGATAAAATTAAGTAAAGCTTCTTCATCTTTAACATCTTTAAAATTAATAGATGGAATATTATCCTTAATATCTTCTTTTAAACTAGATATATTCTTAAATAAACTCTTATTGGAAAAATACTTTAATATAAAATCATTAACTCTGTCAGATGATGTAACTGTCTCAATAGAAATCACATAAACATACTTAAAAACACCACATTTAATTTTCTTAACAATTAAATCTGGCATATCATTTTGAAGTTTATAAAGTTTATCTATTATCTC
>CADBRE010000108.1 GCA_902797005.1 uncultured Erysipelotrichaceae bacterium
ACTTCATCAGTACCTACAGTAAAGAAAGTACATAAACCTAATATCTTATAAGTTTCACTAATTAACTTATCAAGACCACTTTCTTCTATTCCTATTTCTTCTAAGAAAAGTTTCTTATCTTCATCATTTAGTTCAACTAACTCGCTTTCAATCTTAGCACACATAGGAATAACTGTATTGCCTTCTTTAGAAGCATATTCTCTAACTTTATCTAGATAAACAGTATTGCCACTAACTAAATCTGAATCAGCCATATTGGCTAAGTAAATCATTGGCTTTAAAGTAATAAAGTTAAATACTCTTAGAACTTCTCTTTCCTCATCGGCAAATACCACTTCTCTTAAAGGTTTACCCTCTGATAAAGCTTTTTTACATCTATTAAGAATCTCTACTTCTTTTAAAGCTTCTTTATCTTTACTTGTTTCTGCTTTCTTAGCAATTCTATCTATTCTATTTTGTACTATTTCTAAATCACTCATAGCAAGCTCTAGATTAATAATTTCTATATCTCTTATTGGATCAATATTACCTTCAACATGAATGATATCTTTATCTTCAAAACATCTAACTACATGTATAACAGCATCTACTTCTCTAATATGAGATAAAAACTTATTTCCAAGTCCTTCACCACTAGAAGCACCTTTAACAAGTCCTGCTATATCTATGAATTCGTATTGTGTAGGAATTAACCTTTCTGGTAAATACATGTTTTCTAACACTTCTAGCCTTTTATCTGGTACAGTAACTGTTCCTAGATTAGGATCTATTGTTGCAAAAGGATAATTTGCAGCAAGTATATTCTTTTTAGTTATAGCATTAAAAAGTGTACTTTTACCAACATTAGGCATTCCTATAATTCCTGCTTTTAATGACATATTTTCTCTCCCCCTTAAAAACTTAATACTGGACTAGTTCCTACTCCAATAGGTAGTCCTGTAATATAAAATGCAAGTATAATTATTAACCACATAACAGCCATTACAATAGCATAATGTCTCATATATTTAATAGGTCCAAAGAAAGATGTTTCATCTTTACCATATTTATCAAATATAGCAACATATACAACATAATAAGCCATTACTGGAGTAAGTGCAAGTCCAAGTGATGAACCCGCAGTATATACCACCTGAGCCATTTCTGGAGATATACTGGCATTCATAATAGCAGGCACTACACTACCTGACATCATTTGCCATTTACTTACATATCCAGGGCTAAAGAAACTAGCTATTATTGAGATTACAAATAATATAATTATTAACCCTAACCCACCAAAATTAAATGCATTTATTAAATTAGTCAAAAGAGCAACCACTATTGTACCAATATTACTCTTATTAAACACACTTATAAATAAACTAGCAACAAACATTAAAACCAATACATAACCCATTCCATCTAATGAATAACGCAATGCTTCACTCATATCTTTACTATTTCGTATAGTCTTAGCAACTAATCCATAAACTAAACCAACTATTAGGAAGAAAAACATTACTATAAATACAAACCCCTGAGCAAATAATGAGTTCTCTCCAAATAATTTATCTATATAAAATGTACCATTATTATCAAGTAGTCCTCCACTAAGTGGTAGTCCAGGTAAAATCATATAAACAATAATAACTAAATAAACTAAAGCTGCACCTATTGAAAGTATTAAACCTCTAAGTTCTCTATTAGTTAAATTAGCATCAAGCGTTTCTATTTCATCAAACTCATACTTACCAAGTAAAGGCATGATTGTTTTTTCAGTTACTCTAGTTAAAGCTATTGCCCCGCCAATACTTGCGACTATCATAATGAATATCTGAAATAAACTTTCTATAGTATAAGATGAATCTATTACATGTGCAGCATTTTGAGTAATCATAAGTAGTGATGTGTCTGTACTTGTCAAAAATACATTTAATGAAAATCCAAAACATACTCCAGCAAAAGCAGATATTACTCCTCCCAGTGGATGTCTATGTCCATATTTAAATAATAGGCCACCAATAGGAAGAAGAACAACAAAACCTATATGCCCGAATAAGCTTGATATCATTCCAAGTAAAATAAGTGTGAATGTAATAGTATTCTTTCTAAAATTCTGAGTTATTAAAGTAAAGAATGTTTTAGTAAAACCACTTTTTTCAAGAACACCTATACCCATAAGCACAATTATAAGCATGGCAAGTGGCTCAAAATTAACAAAATTACTAACTGCATTAGTTACTATATATTTTAATCCACTAGAACTAAGCATATTTTCTACTTGCACAACATTATTTTGAAGTGCATTAGTATATGAATTAACAGTAGTATATTCAGCTTGGGCACCAAATATTGATAATATAAAACTAAGTAGTAAAACAACAAGTGTAAGAGACAAAAACATAAATATTGGGCTAAATTTTCTTTTTCTCATTATTCCACCACTTTCTTTAGTTTTCTTTCAAACTCTAGCCTATCCATCATAATTGTTCTTTTACAAGCTGTGCATTCTAGTTTTATATCAACACCCATTCTTGTAACTTTCCATTTATTTTCTCCACATGGATGAGGCTTTTTCATTATAACAATACTTCCTAATTTGTAGTTCATAATTTCTCCTAGTCTATATCAATATCTATGTCTAATATCTCAAGTATTCTTTCTAAATCCTTATCACTATCAAAAGGTATAACTATATTGTTTTTATTAACCTTAACAAGAGTTCCAATCTTTTCTCTCATTATATTTTGAACAATTTGCTTTCTTTCATCTTTTTCTTCTACCTTCTTAATAGGTGCTTTCTTAGGATACTCTCCATTAGTAATTCTTTCTTCAACATCTCTAACACTTAAATTATTATTAACTATTTGATCAGCTAGATTATATATTTGTTCTTCATTACTTAACTTAGATAAACTTCTAGCATGTCCCATACTAATCTTTCCATTAATAACCATAGATTGTACTTCAGTAGGTAATTTAAGTATTCCAAGTATATTAGTTACATGACTTCTACTTTTACCAACTT
Organism: uncultured Erysipelotrichaceae bacterium; assembly: GCA_902797005.1. GTDB lineage: Bacteria > Bacillota_I > Bacilli_A > RF39 > UBA660 > RUG727. The sequence continues at coordinate 3,011 of CADBRE010000108.1, forward strand.
TACTTGCCAATTCTTCTTGTGTTAAATGCATCTTATCTATCATAGCTTTATAAGCATTAGCCTCTTCTATTACATTTAAATCTTCTCTTTGAATATTTTCAAGAAGTGCGATACTCATCATCTCATCATCAGTAAAGTCTTTAATAACTGCAGGTATTGTTGTAAGACCAGCTCTTTTAGCAGCTAAACTTCTTCTTTCACCAGCAACTATTTCATAACCCTTTATACTTCTTTTAACTATAATAGGTTCAAATACACCAAACTCTTTAATACTACTAGCAAGTTCATTTAACTTTTCGTCATCAAAATGTTTTCTTGGCTGATAAGGGTTAGATCTTAATTCATCTAATCTTACCTCGCTAATGTCTTCTTTTGGAGTTTCTTCAACTATTTCCTTTTCAAAATCATCTAAATTAAATGATTCATTACTAAATAGTTGTTCTAGACCCCTCCCTAGTGCTTTCCTCTTCTCTTGCATTTCTTTCAATCACTTCCTTCGCTAAATTAATATAAGCAACTGCTCCCCTGCATTTTGGATCATATTCAAGTATAGGTTTACCATGACTTGGTGCTTCTACAAGTCTTACAAGTCTAGGTATTATAGTATTGAATACTTTCTCTTTAAATATTTTTCTAACATCTTCTACTACCTCAAGTCCTACTAATGTTCTTCCATCAAGCATTGTTAAAAGAACACCCTCTATATTAAGGTTTGGATTAATCTTCTTTCTTGTTAAAAGTACTGTATTTAAAAGCTGTGTAACACCTTCCAAACTATAATATTCACACTGTACAGGAATCAAAACACTATCTGAAGCTGCTAAAGCATTAGTAGTAAGAACACCAAGTGCTGGTGGACAATCAATTAGAATATAATCATATCTATCTCTAATCTTATCTATTTGTAATTTTAATTGATCACCTATAACAAAGTTTTCTTCTTTACTTGCTGTTTGAATTAATTCAATTTCTGCACCACTTAAAAGAATGACAGAAGGAACTACAGATAAGTTCTTAAACTTAGTCTTTATAATAGCTTCTTCGATTGATACTTCATGTGTTATTACTTCATAAATACTTTTATTAATATCGTTTTTATTAATACCAAGCCCAGTAGTACTATTACTCTGAGGATCTAAATCTATTAATAAAACTTTTTTACCTAGATGCCCTAAAGCACTAGCTAAATTGATACTTGTTGTTGTTTTGCCTACTCCACCTTTTTGATTTACTAGTGATATAACCTTTCCCATAATACTACCTCGCTAGTTCTAATTGTAACATAAATAAGATAAATATAAAAGAGTAAAAACACAAAAATATTATCAAAAAAATTAAAACACAATTAATTCAAAAGAAAAGAGGATTTTACTCCTCTGTAGGTTTTACTATTAAACTCTCACCTGTCATATTATCTGGTTTCTTAATCTCATACAAATCAATTATTGTAGGCGCTATATCTTTTAATGACCCTTGTTCCTTTAATTTATAGTCTTTATTACAAAGTATAAACGGAACTTTACTTGTAGTATGTGATGTTATCTTTTCTCCATCTTTTGTAACCATCTTTTCAGAATTACCATGATCTGCAGTTATTATAAGTTCGTATAAATGCGCATTAGCAGCTTCTTCTAGTTTACCTATACAAAAATCACATATTTCTATAGCATCTATTGTAGCTGGTAAATTACCTGTATGCCCAACCATATCAGGATTTGCAAAGTTAGCTAATATAAAATCATAGTCTTCATCCATAGCTTTCATAATGCTCTGAGTTACTTCTCCCACAGACATCTCTGGTTTCATATCATATGTAGCTACTTTTGGAGAAGGAACTAATATCTTGTCACATTTATTAGAAGTTAATTCTTCCATTCCATCAAAGAAATATGTTACATGTGCATATTTTTCAGTTTCAGCAATTCTTGCTTGTGTGAAATCAAGCGCGTCAATATATCTTCCTAAAGTATCAGTTGGCTTTTCTGTATCAAAAGCATAATCCACATTACTATGTATATTAAATATAGAAAGTAGCTTTAAGTTAGTAAACTGTTTAGTATTAAACACTTTAAAGTTCTTGTCTGTTAAAGAATCTATAATTTCTTTCATTCTTTCAGGTCTAAAGTTTATAAACAAAACACCATCATTATCTTTTATTTCTTTTCCTCTAGTAATTATACTAGGATTAATAAACTCATCAGTTATATCTCTTTTATAATGCTCATTAAAACATGACTCATAACTAGGAAATACATTACCTCTTCCAAACACCATTGCATCATAAGCTTTTTGTAGTCTTTCAAATCTATTATCTCTATCCATAGTATAGTATCTACCACTAATAGTAGCTATCTGCCCTATACCTAGCTTTTTAGTTTTAGTCATAAACTCATTTACAAAGTTAATGCCACTTCTTACTGGAGTATCTCTTCCATCAGTTATGAAATGGAAAGCTACATCTTTTACACCTTTTAATTTAGCCAAAGCTATTGCTGCATAATAATGATTTATTGATGAATGAACTCCACCATCAGATAAAAGACCAACTAGGTGAAGAGTACTATTATTAGCATTTACAAAGTCCATTATTTCATTTAACTTAGGATTTGAAAAGAACTCTTTGCTCTTAATCTTATCATTAATATAGGTTAATGGCTGCGGATTAACTCTTCCACTTCCTATTGTCATATGTCCTACCTCTGAGTTACCCATTTGCCCTTTAGGAAGTCCAACTTCAACTCCACTAGCTTCAAGCTCAGAGTTAGGGTATTCACTAAGCATTCTATCTAAAACGGGAGTCTTAGCTTGCTTAATTGCATTACCATGCTCACTTTTATTTATACCAAAACCATCTAATATTAATAGAACAATTTTCTTCATATTTTCCTCGTTTCTTTCATTAATATTTTACCAAATGCTTTCTATAATGTCTATATTAATGTTTTTGCGGTCGTGTTTATTGAAGTTTACACAATATTAAAACTAGCATTGATCCTTAACCCAATTTTGAAACAGTTAGTAGCCTGTTTGCAAACCATAACGCTCTCTTTCTAAATAGATTGTTACTGTATTTTAAAATTAATTCAATACTTATTAGATAATACTATAACTTTTTCACAAGTGAGTTAGATTTTTCTGTAGTTGAATATGATATGCCTTCAGGAATCGCAGCTTCTGTCTCCTCAAAATAATGCTTATTATTTTGTATTTCAGGCTCTTTTATAAGACCTAATGCTTTTAAAACTTTTTGCGAATATGTTCCTTGAGTTAATAGTCTGTCATAACATATTTTTTGATTATCATCCTTAAGCGCATCTAAATTTACTTTATAGCCATCATCACTTAATGTAAAAACTTCAGGATGGCTATTAAAATATGCTATATAATCTTTTTTATTCCATACATTTTCTTCAAATCCGATAAAAGTGTTTGGCATTCCAAAATAAACATATTCATTCTGATGAGCTAAACAGCTGTCAATGGAAATTTTGTCAAATTTTGATTTTAAAAAGGAAATATAAAAATTTATTTCAGCTGCCACAATAATATCTGGATAAAGTCTAACACATCCCATAATATTTCTCCTTTCTAAAAATATAATAACATAAAAAGAAGAAAAAGTAAAAATTGTGTCTATTGTCAAAATAAAACCACTATACTACTGTGGATTATCTAACTTTTAATTTATCTAATTTCAATCTATCTGCAACTGTAACAATGAATTCAGAATTTGTAGGTTTAGCACGGTCTATATCAACGCTACTTCCAAATATTTCTGTCATGTA
>CADBRE010000109.1 GCA_902797005.1 uncultured Erysipelotrichaceae bacterium
GGAAGTGTTTTAGATGGGTAGTATTAAAGTAATGAGTGAAAGCTTAACTAATAAGATTGCTGCAGGAGAAGTTGTTGAAAGATGTTCATCTGTTGTTAAAGAGCTTGTTGAAAATAGTATAGATGCAGGAGCTAGCATTATTGAGGTATCACTAGTTGATGCTGGAATGAAAGAAATTAAAGTTAAAGATAATGGTAAAGGAATGGATAGGGAAGATGCTTTAGCTTGTTTTACACCACATGCGACTAGTAAGATTAGAAACGAGAATGATTTGTTTTTTATTAACACTTTAGGATTTCGTGGTGAAGCTTTACCTTCTATTGCCTCTGTTAGTGAAATAACTTTAGAAACAACTAATAAAGTAGATAGAACTAAAGTAGTGCTTGCTGGTGGTGTAGTTAAATCTATTGAAGAATCTGTTATCAGCGAAGGAACTGTTTTTATAGTAAGTAACTTATTTTATAATACACCTGCAAGACTTAAGTTTTTAAAGAGCTTTTATACAGAGCTTAATAATATAGTTGCTTTAATAGAAAAACTAGCTTTGTCCCATCCTAGTATCTCTTTCAGTTTGAAAAGTGATGGAAAAGAAATACTTAAAACTACTGGTAGTGGTGACCTTTTAAAAACAATACATGAGATATATGGATTTAATGTGGCTAAGAATATGATATATATAAAGGGTAGTAATGATGATTATGACATAGAGGGTTATGTATCTAATTTAAATATAACTAAGAGTACTAAGAAAGATATGATTACTTTAGTTAATGGAAGAGTAGTTACTAATCAATATGTAAATAGAATTATTAAAGATGCTTATCATTCATTTCTTATGATAGAGAAGTATCCTATAGTAGTTATTAATATCAATGTAGATCCTACAATAGTCGATGTTAATATTCATCCAACTAAGCAAGATATTAAGTTTAGTAAGATGGATACTTTAGAAGAGTTATTGTTTGCTTTGATAAGAGAAAAACTAATAGGCAAGAATGAAATAAGAGATGCTGTAGATAAAGAAGAAGAGGATTACGATTATTTTAACAGTTATGATTTAAATGAGAATCTGACTGTTAATGAAAGACTTAATGATACTGAGATTAAGGAAGATTTACCTAGAGTATATGAAGAAAGTAAAATCAATTTCTATGCCAAAGAAGACAGTACTGGTTATAATGCAACACTAGATGTAAAGGAAGAAGAACCTAGTTTAATGCATACACTAGGACTAGCTATGGGTACATATTTATTTGCAACAGATGAAGAAAATGTTTATATGATAGATATACATGCTGCGAATGAAAGAATAAACTATGAAAGATTTTTAAAAGCTTTAAAGGAAAGAGAAGTTTCTAAGACTGATATGCTATTTTCTACTAATCTGGAGTTTACAACTAATGAATATATGAAAATAATGGATAAGAAAGAATTTATTAATAGTTTAGGAATAGATTTTGATGAGTTTGGCAGTAATACTATAAGGGTAACTTCTCATCCTACTTGGTTCTTAGAAGGACAGGAAGAAGATAGTTTAAGAGAAGTCTTTGATATGATAGTGTCTTTTGATAAAGATTTTGATAGGGTTAAGTTTAATGAACATATTGCTATTAGACTTGCTTGTAAGAAGAGTGTTAAAGCTAATACTAATATAGGTTTACTTGAAAGAGAAACTTTAGTTAAGAGGTTATTTGAATGTGAATTTCCTTATACATGCCCTCATGGTAGGCCTACAACTATAAAGTATTCAAAGTATGACTTAGAAAAGTTATTCAAAAGGGTGGTATAGTACATTATAAAGTACAAATAGGCGTATTCCTTTGGGAAAATTGCACAAGATGTGAATTATTCCTTTGGAAAAACTGCATGAAATGCATGATATTCCTTTGAAAAAGTTGCGACACACTAATAAAAGCGCTATAATATAGATGATTTTAGGAGTGATAAGATATGTTAAAAACTGTTGAAGTTAAATCTGCAGATAACACAAAGTCAAAATCTATGGTTTCTTTAATAAATAATTGGGGATTACAGCAAGGGATAAAATTATCTTCTAAGAATACAGGCATCTCAATGAATGGCAAAGTCATTAATTATCCTATTTATATGGTAATGTTCTTATAGGTGAGTATAATGAGTAAAATTATTGTAATAGTAGGGCCAACTGGAACAGGGAAGACTCGCCTTAGTATTCATCTTGCTAAGAAGTTAAATGCTGAAATTATTAATGCTGATGCTACACAAGTATATATGGATGCCAATATTGGAACAGCTAAAGTAACTAAAGAAGAGATGGAAGATGTAAAACATCATATGATAGATATTGTTTCTTTAAATGATAATTACACTGTAAAAGATTATCAAACTGATGCTAGAAAAGTGCTTGATAAATTAATAAGTGAAGGCAAAAATGTTATTATAGTTGGTGGAAGTGGACTTTATACTAAAGCACTTTTGTATAACTATAACTTTACTGATGAAGAAGAAATTAAGACTTATAATAACTTAACTAATGAAGAGTTAAAAGAGCAGGTTGATCTAATTTATAAAGATAATGATATACATGTTAATAATAGAAAGAGACTAGAAAGATTCTTATCTCATTATGAAGTAACTGGAGAAATCATTAAGAACAATGAAGAGAAAGATGAGGCATTATATGACTTTACTATGATTGGACTAGAAGCAGATAGAGAAATACTTTACAAAAACCTAGATCACAGGGTAGAAGAGATGTTTATAAATGGCCTTATAAATGAAGTTAAAGGATTAAAGAATTATTCTAAGACTAAATCTTTAATAGGTTATAAAGAAACAATAATGTATTTAGATGGAGAATTATCGCTAGATGAAGCTAAAGAACTAATTAAGAAAAATACAAGAAAATATGCTAAAAGACAAATGACTTGGTATAGACATCAATTTGATAATATTAATTGGTTTAAAACTGATTATGAAGACTTTAATAATACAATAAATGAAGTAGATAACTTCTTAAAAATATAGCAAAATAGTAAATTGTTCGCGTAGACAATTATTGTTATAGATAGTATAATTAGTACCAGAGATACATTTGATGTTAGGTGTTTGTGCCTCAGTCCAGGAAAGTAATTTTATTACATAATGGAAGGAGGTGGTCCAGTATGGGAGGAATTAATGGAATACTTGATAATACTAGTAGTAATACTAGTATTAATAGACCAGATGACCAACAGGAAAGACTAACAAAAACACCTATCATCTTAGATAGGTGTTACCAGAAAAAATCTAATAATTTGGACTGAGAACACTTAACCCAGAAAAATCAAATGTATCTTTTTTTATGTCCTATTTTATATTATGTACAAAAGTACAATAATATTCATTTAGAAAGGAAGCGTTTTTGTTTCACTTCTGTATACATTATACCACTTTTTTAACAAAAAACAAGTGCTAAATAAAATACTAAACTTTATGTGCTTTTTTACCTTTTTCTTTGATTTATGACTAAAACTACATTATAATATATATATGGAGTTGTATTTATGAAAGTAACAGATATTAAAGATCAAAAGTTTTTAAAAAAATTAAAAGAAAAAGATTTGATAAAATTATCTAGTGATATACGAGAGTTTTTAGTTGACGGTGTTTCTAAAACAGGAGGGCATCTTTCTCCTAATTTGGGAGTGGTCGAGCTTACTATTGCGCTGCATAAAGTTTTTGACACACCTAAAGATAAGATTATATTTGATGTTTCTCACCAAGCATATGTACATAAGATTCTAACTGGAAGAGCTTCTAAGTTTGATACTTTAAGGCAAAAGAATGGACTTTCTGGTTTCCAGAAGAGAAGTGAAAGCGAGTATGATGCTTATGAAGCAGGGCACTCGTCAACTAGTTTGTCTGCAGCTCTTGGAATGGCACTTGCTAGAGACATGAATGGTGAAAAATATAATGTAATAGCGGTTATAGGCGACGGATCTATTCAAAATGGGCTATGCTATGAAGCATTAAACCAAATAGGAAGTACTCAAAGTAAAGTAATTATAATACTTAATGATAATGATATGAGTATATCTAAAGCAACTGGAGCATTCCATAATCACTTAGATAGACTAAGAATATCAAAGGGATATGAAGGAACTAAAACAAAGACTAAAAATATACTATATAAAGTACCATATATAGGCAATCATTTAGTTAGTGGAGTGCACAAGATAAAACACTTTATTAAAAAAGCATATACTAAAGAAGGATTTCTTTTTGAAGAGCTAGGTATAGATTATCTTGGTCCAATAAACGGGCATGACTTTAAAAAGCTTGAAAAGTATTTGAAGAAAGCTAAAGAAGCAACCGAGCCTGTGTTAATACACGTTATAACTGAGAAGGGAAAAGGTTATAAGTATGCACAGGAGGACACTACTGGCAAGTGGCACGGAATTGGACCATTCAACAAAGAGACTGGTGAAACTATAAAAGCTAATGATGGAAAGATAACTTGGAGTGAAGTCGTTAGTAATTCATTAGACAGACTATTTAATGATGACTTAGTTGTGATAACACCAGCTATGGAAACAGGCAGTAAGTTAACTAACTTTAAAAACAATCACCCTAAAAACTTTATAGATGTAGGAATGGCAGAAGAACATGCTTTAGTGCTTGCTAATGCAATGAGTTTAGAAGGAAAAGTACCTTTTGTGTCTATATACTCATCATTTTTACAAAGAGGATATGATGAAATCGTGCATGATATAGCCAGAATGAATAGCCATGTAATACTAGGCATAGACCGGGCAGGAATCGTGGGAGCTGACGGAGAAACACATCAAGGACTCTTTGATGTAACATTTTTACTTCCAATTCCTAATATGATAGTATCAGCCCCTAAAGATAGTATAGAGGCAGCTAACTTAATTAAAACGGCTATAGATACACCTAGTCCTTTTGCTATTAGATATTCAAGAAACAGTTTGGATTATTTTAAAACTGACATAAAGAAACTAAAGATAGGGTCTTGGGAAACTATAGTTAAAGGCGAAGATGCAACACTAATAACATATGGAGATTTTGTTAATGAAAGTATTTCTCTTATAAGTAAATTTCAAAAGCAAGGAATAAACATAGAACTGGTAAATGCAAGATTCTTAAAACCAATTGATAAGGAATGTTTTAAGAGGATATGCTCTAAGAATAAACCTATATTTGTATATGAAGAATCTATGGAGATAGGATCACTTGGAAGTTACTTAAAAACATTAACAAATAAAGATATAACCATATTTGGTGTAAAAGATGAGTTTGTTCTTCAAGGTAAAAGAAGTGAGTTATTAGAAGAACTAGAACTAGATATTCCATCAATATATGTAAAGATAAAAGAGGTATTAGATAATGCAAGAGTACGAAAATAGTTTATATGAAAAAGGAATAACACTAATCGCAGGAGTAGATGAAGTGGGAAGAGGGCCGCTAATCGGGCCAGTAGTTACTGCAGCAGTAATTCTTCCAAAAGGATATTTCCATAAAGACATTAAAGATTCAAAGAAGCTAACTGAAAAGAAAAGAGAAGAGTTATATAACATTATCACTAGAGATGCATTAGCTATTGGGATAGGCATTTCTTCTGAAAAAGTAATAGATGAAATAAACATACTTGAAGCTACTAAAAAAGCTATGAAAGAAGCTATTAAAAACTTAGAAGTAACTCCAGAACATGTGCTTATAGATGCAGTTAAATTAGATATAGATATTCCTACAACTTCAATTATAAAGGGCGATGCTTTATCTGAATCAATCGCAGCTGCTTCAATAATTGCTAAAGTTACAAGAGACAGAATGATGGACGAGATGGACAAGGAATATCCTATGTACGATTTAAAAAACAATAAAGGATATGGAACTAAAAAACACTTAGAAGCACTAGAAGAATATGGGCCATGCAAATATCATAGATTTACTTTTGCTCCAGTAAAGAATAGTGTTAAAGAAGTAGTTAAATAAAAATATAAAGGAAGTGATTTTATGGACAGGAATAAAATACTACAAATAATAAATGATTATAGTTTAGATAAATCGAGAATTATCGTGATTTCTGGAGCTGCATTGGTTTTACTAAATGTAGTGGAAGCTGCGCGTGATATTGATATTTATTGTGATAGGGAGTATTATGAATACTTATTAAAGAACTATAATTGTGAATTTGAAAGAACAAATGAATTTGGCGAAAAAGCATATATGATTGATGGCATTATTAATTTCGGACTTTCATACAAGCCAAATAAAATTATGGTTGTTGAAGGATTGCAGTGTGCATCTCTTAAAGATATATTAGATATGAAAAAGTTTTTAAATCGAGCTAAAGACAAGGCGATAATTAAAAAATTAGAACTAATTGTGAAGTAGTGTGTTATAATTAATATAAAATGTAGAAGAAGTTATGAAAACGGATGATGAAAAAATAATTGGAAATAAAAAACATCTATATGATGAGACTATTATTTATGACGAATCTAATCTTCCAAAAGAAATAAAAGAGTATTAGCAGAGTTAAAAGAATATGATAAGGCAAAGAATTGGCTAAAAAAGTGCTAAATGGAATAAAATTATATAACATCCACATAATATATATGTGTCATGTTGACAAATGTTCATTACAGCAGTATAATATTTATGAAAGTGAGTGATATATATGGCTACTTTAAGTAGTGTAATTAATGTTAATGTTCCTGTGAAAGTTAAAGAGGAAGCTACAAATTTGTTTAATAGTCTAGGACTTAATATGAGTACAGCGATTAATATGTTTTTGGTAAAATCAATAAATGAATGGGGCATACCATTTGAAGTTTCAGCTCCTAAGCCCAGCAAAGAACTATTGGAAGCTTTGCAAGAAGGAGAAGACATCATGAATGGAAAAATACAAACAAAAACATACCATAATGTGAAAGAAATGTTTGAAGAATTAGATAAGGATTTTTCTGAAGATGTTTGATTTAAACAACACTAAATATGGGATTCGCTTAACTAGTAAGTTCAAAAAGAATTATAAACAGATAAAGAAACAACATAAAGATATCAACAAGCTTTTGGAAGTAATAACAAAATTAGCCAATGGTGAAGAATTAGATGCTAAGTATAGAAATCATAGATTAAAAGATGATAGAATCTATAAAAACTGTATGGAATGTCATTTAGAACCTGACTGGCTACTTATATATCAGATTAATAATGATGAATTGATTTTGTTGTTATTTGCTACAGGATCTCATAGTGAGATGTTTGACAGCTAGTCTGTCTTTTTTCTTAATATGCTGCGAAGAAGATTTGATAATTGTTAAATAGCCTTTTACACAAAGTTTACAAAAAAACAAATTAAATAAAAAAAGTTTTAAAATGTTCTTTACAAAGAACATTTTTTAATGTATTATATTGATAGATAGTGGATAAAAGTGGGAGAAAGTGGGGGATTAATATGCTAATGGGTGAATATCATCACAGTATTGATGACAAAGGCAGATTAATTATTCCTTCTAAGTTCAGAAATGATTTAGGAGAAGAGATAATAATCACACGTGGCCTTGATAAATGCCTATTTGTCTACTCTAAAGAAGAGTGGAAAAAAGTAACTAGTAAGTTAGAAACCCTACCTTTCACTAAAAAAGACGCGAGAGATTTTAATAGATTTTTCTTAAGCGGCGCTACCACTAGTGTATTTGACCGTACTGGTCGAATAAATATTACCTCACCACTTGTTCAATACGCCAATTTGACTAAAGATTGTGTTATAATTGGCGTAAATGAACGATTAGAAATATGGGATGAGAGTATCTTTAATAGCTTCATAGAAAGTAATATTGACAACTTTAGTGCTATTGCAGAGAACTTATTTGAAGGTGATACAAATGCATAAAAGTGTATTATTAAATGAATCTATTGAAGGATTAAATGTGAAACCAGATGGAGCATATATAGATTGCACACTCGGTTATGCTGGTCATTCAGGGGAGATTTTAAGGAAATTAGGAACTGAGGGGTTTCTTTTCGCCTTTGATCAAGATGAGGAAGCAGTTAAATATAGTACAGAAAAATTAAGTGCTATAGGAAATAACTTTAAGATTTTTCATACTAACTTTAAGAATATGAAAGATTGTGTTGAAGAACCTGTTGATGGAATATTATTCGATCTAGGTGTTAGCTCTCCACAACTTGATGATGCTTCAAGGGGTTTTAGTTTTCATAAAGATGCACTTCTTGATATGAGAATGGATAAAAGACAAGAATTATCAGCTCATACTGTAGTAAATGAGTATTCATATGACAAACTTGTAAATATATTATTTACTTATGGAGAAGAAGCATATGCAAAATCTATAGCTAAAGGTATAATAAACAATAGACCAATAAACACAACACTTGAATTATCTGATATAATAAAAAATAGTGTGCCAGAAAGTTATAGAAGAAAGGGTAATCCTTCTAGAAAAACATTTCAAGCTATAAGAATAGAAGTAAATAATGAACTTGAAATACTAGAAAAAGCATTTTTAGACGCATTTGATTTGCTAAAACCAGGCGGAAGATTATGCGTTATATCTTTTCATAGTCTAGAAGATAGAATAGTTAAAAATGTTTTTAAGAAGCTAACTGAAGATGACCCACTAAGTAAAAAACTTCCAGTAGTACCAGAAAGCATGCTTGCTAAAGCTAAGAATATAACTAGAAAACCAATTGAAGCTACAGTGGAAGAACTTGATGAAAATAATAGAAGCAGAAGTGCTAAATTAAGAATAATAGAAAAGAAATAAAAAGGAGATATTATGGCTAAGAGAAAAAAGAAGACAACTTTTAGAGGCGAAAGAGTACTTAGAGTACTTGTAGCTTTATTAGTGCTAGGAAATATACTAGGATCATCTTTTTCTATGGCTTTAATATCTAAAACAAATATAGAAGTAGAAAGTATGAGAAAAAAGATAACTAAACAAGAGAACTTAAATCAAAGTTTAGAAATGAAAATAAATGAACTAGCTTCACTTGATAATGTAGAAGCAGTTGCAACTACTCTTGGACTAGAGTATAATAATAGTAATGTTAGAACAATAGACGAGGATTAGGTGAAATAAATGAAAAAAGTATTATTAGTATTATTTATTGTATTAAGTAGCGTAGGAGTTGCTGGACTTGTTGTTTCTAGTCTTAATAAAGATACAAAGGCGCCTGGCAATGTGAGCAAGGGAGGAAGCAGCAATAACGAAAATTCAAAAGCTGAGCCCGTTATAATAAAAAATGGCGAAGTATCTTATGTGAAATCATTTGAGGGATACGATGATTATTATGCTTGTGGGAAGTATTTTGTTTTAAAAAACGGAAAAATTTCTGATGTAGTTGATGCGTATGGCAATAAAATGACTGATAGTATTTATAATCAGGAAATTGAATGCTTGGATAACGGTGTTATTGTTACAACAAATCCTCTTGAGGATGACTATTATGTGTGGAAGAATTCCAAAATGATATATAGCTTTAAGTCTAAAAGCGCGCTTGCTAATCATGCAACTTCTTATAAGGATGGCGTTCTTTATTATACTGGGACTGATTACAATTTGGTGGCATATGATACTAATACTGGTAAAGTTTTATGGAATTCACAAGTCGAATCATCTAGTCCTCTTGCACTGGAAAATGTAGTTATTACTAAAAGTGGATCTGATGGTAACTATATAGGAACCATAATTGATAAAAAGACAGGTTCGGTAATAGACGAAAGCGTAGATAATGAATATAATGTATATCCTTCTACTGGAAATTATTATATTAAGGCTTATGTACTAAATAAATATGCACTTTTGAGTAAATTGGAAGTGTATAATTATGATAAGGAATTAATATCACAAAATACATTTGCTGAAGAGGATAGATGTTATTTTGAGCAAATAATGACTAATGGACATTATGTAATAAGCTGTGCTCTTCAAAACAAAGTTTATAATAAGAAATCAGAATTTGTAATGGATATTGATTCCATAGATTATAAAATTACAAATAGGGCTTTAGATATTAGAGGTAGTTTCATTCATTATACTAATATTCTAGATACCAGTGAAGTATCATTTCTGTTAGCCAATTATTCGACGAAACCAAATCTTGCTTTTTATGAAGATAAAGTTTTAGAGTTTTATGAACCTAGTACTGTTTCTGATTGTAATTTAAAAGAAATGTATAGATTTTGGAAAAAATATAATCAAAGAACTTTTCTTTATACTACAGACAAAAATCATGAGAACTTAATACTATATAATTTTCTTGAAAACAGGAAAGTGGAAGCTGGTCCAGTTAAACATCTCTTTTGTAATACGGAATTTGCTAATGGGAAATATTTGAAACTTAGATATTCTGGTGTTGATGAGAAAAAAACAATTTTTTATGATAAAGATTTAAACAAACTTGATTATGAACCAACAGGTTATGTAACATTAATTAATGATGAGTGGGTTTTAGTTGATAAATCCTCTTGTTCATATAATTGCAACAATGACTTTTATATATCAAATATTTTGACAGGTGAAGAAAAGAAGATAAACATCCTTATTACTGAAGAAAATAGAGGACTTAGTTTAAATGGTAATTCGCTTGTTAGCAGATATGTTGTAAGCGCTGATGGTATAATGACTGTAAATGATAATAAACTTGAGCTATACAGGTTTAATTAATAATTAAAAGAAAGGCTTTGGTGAAATAAATGAAAAAGGGAAGAACAGTTAAAGTAAATAAGATATTTGTAACTATTGTTCTCTTTTTATTTGTTATTATGATAGCTAAACTTTCATATATAGTTCTAAGTCCTAAAGTAGATGGAATTAACTTAAAAGCTTTTGCCCTTAATAGAAATACTGTAACAGAAAAGATTGTGGCTGAAAGAGGAACTATATATGATAAACTAGGTAATGCTCTTGCAGTTGATGTTAACTCTTATACAGTAATAGCTTATTTAGAAGAAAGCAGAACAACTGATCCAGAAAATCCTCAGCATGTTGTAGATAAAGAAATTACAGCTAAAGCTTTAAGCCCGCTTATAAATATGACTGAAGAAAGAATACTATCTCTTTTAAATACAAAAGGAGCTTATCAAGTAGAACTAGGACCAGGCGGAAGAGGGATAACCGAACTATTAAAAGAGCAAATAGAGGAACTTGACTTGCCGGGAATTGACTTTATTAAAAGTGTTAAGAGATATTATCCTAATGGGGACTATTTAAGCAATACTTTAGGATATGCCAAATCATTAGAA
>CADBRE010000110.1 GCA_902797005.1 uncultured Erysipelotrichaceae bacterium
TAAGTTTTGATGTATGCAAATATTAATATAATAGCTTTGTTCATTTATATCTTTTATAGGCAAAATCTCAATGTAATGGGCTCAGGTCAATCGGTCAGCAGCCCGCTGACCTTTTCTGCTTAATAAATAAAATTGTCTCATATATTTTAAGTTTGTTGTAGAATATCCTTTACCTAATTCTTCTGATAGTTTTTTAGAGTATTCTTTAATTAATTTATTACCATATTTGCTTCTTTCTTCACCGCCTTGTGCTTCAATAAGTAGTTTGCCAACATTGTAATATGTTTCCAAATCATGTCTGTTTTTACTATAATCCTTAACTTGTTTATACGCTTCATTCTTTATTAATTCTGTTTTTATCTCATTGTAATAATTCATGCTTTTGCCTCCTTGAAAATATGCTTTTTACACTAACATAAGATTATAATACTGTCAAATGCCATCACTTTAATGATAATTTTTAAAATTGAATGGTCTGATATTCAATTTTGAAGGCCAAAATAGGGGGTAAAATTAAAAATTGGAAGGTCCCTTTTTTAAAATCGGTCTTCCAATATTAAATATTGTTTAAGAAAAATTGTACACATTCTTTACATTTTTTTGTTGCTATAAAGTAAAAAACTTTACAATTTAATGAATTCTATTACTTTATTATTCTTTATAGTATATTTGCAAACTTCGCAGTTGTTAATTCTAAAATCTAAAAAGTTTGTATTTTCATCAAATCCAACCAAATCAAAGTGAAGTGCTTTCATAAATGCTCCATGGCTTACAATTAACACAACTTCTTCATCACTTAGATTCTTTATCATTTCATTGAATTCATGTGCGCGTGCAATTACATCCTTAAGTTTTTCTTCACCAAATGGACTCGCATTAAGTTTATAATCCCAATGTGTAACCAACTGATCATAATTTATTCTGTTTCCTTCAAGCTTTCCGAAAGACCTTTCTATTATTCTATCATCTTTAATAATAGGAAGGTTTGTAATTATTTTAGCTGTTGTAAGCGCTCTTGAAAGAGGAGAAGAGTAGCATTTAGTGAATAAAACATCCTTAAGTTTTTCTTTAACTATATATGCTTGCTTTATTCCTTCTTCATTTAAAGGGATATCTGTTGTCCCTTGGGCAATATTATCCTTGTTCCAATCTGTTTGTCCATGTCTGACAATATATATTTCCATAGTTAGTCACCTCTATATTAATTATATAAAACTAATTTATTGTTTACAAGTTTAAATCATATTTATTATCTTTAATGCTTTCCTTAATTACTAAGTAGTTAGTTGTTAATAGAAGCGAAGAAATAGAAACAGCATTAGTAAGTGCCTCGATTGAAACTTTAAGTGGATCCTTTGTTTTAAAATCTTTAATATCAATTAATTTGTTTTCATTAAAATCATATGCGAGTTTATAATTGTTATCCATAATGCTATTTAATAGCTCATTACTGTTTAGTCCTGCATTATTCATGATTGTTTTAAATGGAATAAGTAATGCTTTTTTTATTACACTTTCGCCAGTAGTGCTCCCTAATGTATCACTAATCTTTAAATATGTTAATCCTTCTCCTAGGGTAACTCCTTCACTAGATGAATCTAATGCACATAAAGCATCTTCATATCTCATTATTTTCTCTCTTTTTTCAATTTTAGTATTATCCCCAACATAAATAGTAGCTATTCCTTTAGTTAAGTATGATAATCTAGTCCTTAGAAACTCTTTGTCATAATCTGAATCAGTACTTGCAATTTCTTCTTCTAACTCTTTAATTCTATCGCTAATATCATTATCACTTATGATTACTAACTTATCTTTATTAATATTTATACCTTTTACTTTTCCAACACTATTATTAGAAGGGTAATCAATATTAAGATTTATTATTTTAGCATTACTTAAACTTTCTAAATCTTTAAGTATGATTTCTTTTCGAGAAGCATAGTCAGGTAGTTTAAACAAAAATATATTTAGCTTTTCTTTTAAATAGTATGTGATTATCTCATTTCTAATAGTTTCTTCATAGTCAGAAGCCATTATTAAAATTGGTTTATTATTAATGATAGAATCATTTATTATTTCACTAATTTCTTCTAAAGAAGATAGATAACCTCTTAAAAGTAATATATTAACGTTATCAATTGTTATTTCTTTAGCTTTATCAAAATAAAGACTAGGAATATCATCAAGTTCTAGAGGGTAGCCTGAAGATAGTTCGTAATAAGTACTTTGATTATTGCTTTCTTTTAGATTAATGCTGTTTTTGCTACCCATCTCTTTAAAGACATTATATACAAATGAGCCAATTTCTTCATCATTAGCGCTTACTATAGCAATGTTTAATAAATCTTCATCTGTTGGTTTCTCACTTTCATTTTTAATCCTATTTATAGCTTTTTCTAAAGCCTTTTCTAATTCATTTTTTAGTGTATAAGCATTAACTCCTTTATCTATTTCCTCTAGACCATAATGCATTATTCCTTTTAATAGTGTTAGGGTAGTGGTAGTGCCGTCTCCTGCTTCTTCGTTTGTTTTTAAAGATGCTTCCTTAATTATTTCCAAAACTGTGTTTATAGCTGGTTCATCGCTTTCTATAGCTTTAGCAATCGTGACACCATCATTAGTTATGTAAGGAGAAGAAGCGTCTGTATTAATAATAACATTATTTCCTTTAGGACCTAAAGTTGAAGAAGTCGCATCACAAATCATATCTGTAGCATTAATAATAACTTCTTTTAATTCTTTATCTTTTATCACTGTTTTCATATTCTTCCTCCATTTCTATCATATCTTTCCAGTATCTCTTAGGCATAAAGTTCATCTGTGCCTTTTTGTTTTTCCTTTCCTTAATTGCAATAGTTTTAAAGAATGTTTTCCATAACTCTTCAATATCTTTTTCATTATCACTTAAGTTTATATTAAGCTTTTCTATATCTTTATCATTTAAGTAGTATATCTTACTTTCATCTTTTAATGCATATATGTTTCTTTTCTTATCTTTAATCAAAAATGATTCATTTCTTAGTCTATCTTTAAAGTGAATAGCAAGCAGGGATATTATGTTGTTATTTGGAGTAACTTCCGCATAGTATAGGCCATTATCTAGCTCTTTAAATCTTAAAAAGCCTTTGAACTTGTGATTCTCGCTTCCTACATATTTAGAGAGTTTTAGCGCTTCATTAACGCAGTTTAGATTTCTCCTATAAATGATTTCATCTTTATACTTTAGTGCATTTTTAATAAAGTAGTAAATTACTAGTTCCTTTCTTTCATTACTTGATAAGTATACATAATAAACTATGTGCATCACTTTACTAGATAACTTATTTAAATATGATTTGTAAATTATCTCATCTTCTATAAGTTTTATACTGATAGCATTATCAAGTAAGTTTGCTTGATATTCTTCATAACTTTTTATATCAGCAGGAGTTAGAGAAGAATGGAGTAGTGTCACAACTAAATAAAGTAGGGAAGAGAAAGAGCCGTCATACAAATATACATTTCTCATTATTCAAATAAACTTAACTGTTTTAGCCCGTCAGTACTTTCTTTGTTTTCTAATAATAGACTAGTAGTTATAGTTTCCTTTCTTAAAGATTTATTTTCAGCAAAGTATTTGCCATTACATAATATAAAGTATTTAGCTTTTTTAAGTGATACATTCATTTTCTTTAAATCATCAAATGTTATAGTGAAGTATTTTCTAGAAGAGACTATTTTCTTAGCACTTGTGGGACCTATACCGGGAACCCGTAGTAAATCATAGTATGATGCTTTGTTTATTTCTTTTGGATATTCTTCTAAATGACGAAGTGCCCAGTCGGTTTTAGGATCAAGTAAAATATTGAAGTTTGGATTATTGCTATCTAGTAAATCATTTACTTTAAAATTATAATACCTTAGAAGCCAGTCAGCTTGGTAAAGCCTATTTTCTCTAACTAAAGGAGGCATTTTAATACTTGGAAGTAGTTTATCAGAGTTAACAGGAACATAAGCAGAGTAGAAGACTCTCTTTAAATTGTAAGTGTTATATAGTGAACTACTTTTACTAAGTATATCTAAATCAGTCTCTTTACTAGCACCTATAATCATCTGAGTGCTTTGTCCGGCAGGAGCGAAATTTCTATTTCTATTTTCTTTTACTGTTTTCATAATTTTATCTATTTTATTTGTATCCTTATCAGGGGCGAGCAATTTAAGACCATTTTCAGTAGGCATTTCAATATTAGCACTTATTCTGTCAACTAAAGAAGCTAACTTTTTAAGTAAACTTTCACTAGCGCCAGGAATAGCTTTACAATGTATATAACCATTAAAGTGATATTTATTTCTTAAAAGATATACAGTTTCAATAAGTTTTTCCATGGTATAATCAGGACTCTTAATAATACCAGAGCTTAGGAATAATCCTTCAATATAGTTTCTCTTATAAAAGTTAATAGTTATTTCACATATTTCTTCAGGAGTAAAAATAGCGCGTTTAACATCATTGCTTCTTCTATTAATACAATACTTACAATCAAATATACAGCAGTTAGTCATAAGTATCTTAAGAAGAGAGATGCACCTTCCATCACTGGCAAATGAATGGCATATTCCACAAGCGGCAGCAGAACCAATTCCGTCTTTATCATTTTTTCTTGTACTTCCACTAGAAGAGCATGATGCATCATATTTAGCACTATCTGAAAGTATAATTAGTTTTTCTTTTAAGTCCATATAAATCACCTTTTAGAGTATATTTTATCACAGTTAAGCAATTATTTGTTTGGTAATATTTGTTAAATAAAAAGCAATTACCTTTAACTGCAATATAAGATTAACACAAGTATATTTGTTTGTCAATACAGAAATTGAAAAAGACTCATTGAGAGTCCTTATTCACATATTAGATTATAGTTTTTACATACTTCTAAAGTTAGTGGTTCACCAAATCCGCCAGCTCCACCAACTTCTTCAGCTCCAGCAGCA
>CADBRE010000111.1 GCA_902797005.1 uncultured Erysipelotrichaceae bacterium
AAGTAAAAGTAAATATGTTCATAAATAGCAATGGTATGATATATTTTGAAATTAAGCACAGGTATTTAAATATTGAGAATGGTTCTAGTGTTAATAAGTAAGTAGTTGTTAACACTGTTAGAGTAATTATTAACATATAAAGTATTGTTAACAACATTTGAGTTATTACTTTGGATAAAAGAATTGTTTCTCGTTTATGTGATGACTGGAACATATATCTAATTGTTTTACTTTTTAAATCATAACTAATGCTATGAAAAGAGTTAAATATTACTATTATTCCTAATAGATAAAATAGTGCTGTTGACTTTTCAAGAATGCTTTGTGATTTTGTATATTCTTTATGAGCGTTAGTTTTGTTAATACTTGACATTTCATTAAAATAATCGTCATATTCTTCTTTATATTTTTCATAGTTTCCATATTTATTAATATTTTTATATTCACTTTCAGTTAAGTAAGGTGATACCTCAATAAGTGTGTTTTCTTTTATGGCATTTCTATTTACACATATGTATAAAATACTTGCAAATATGATTAACAATATGGTAATTAAAAAACTTTTCTTTCTAGTTTCTTTATATAAGTCTGCTTTAATTAATTTAATCATGGCTTCCCTCCATAAGTTTAATCAACATATTTTCTAAGTCGTCTTCTGCAGGAGCCTTTTTTTCTATTTTTCTTTGTTCGATTTTGTGATTGTTTAAGAATAGTATTTCATCAGCTATTTTTTCTATTTCAGGTATTATATGGGATGAAACTATAATTGTTTTGTCTTTTAATGAACATAATAGATTCCTTAAATCTTTAATTCCTTTAGGATCAAGCCCGTTTATTGGTTCGTCTAACACTAGTATATCTGGGTCTTTAAGTAAGCTAATTGCTATTCCGAGTCTTTGTTTCATTCCAAGTGAGAAATGTTTTACTAGCTTTTTTCCTGTGTTTAAAGATACTATTTCTAATACTTTTGGTACTCTTTCTAGTGGTACATCATAACATAAGGCAAAGTATCTTAGGTTTTCTTCTGCTGACAGAAAGTCATAAAAACTTACATAATCTACAATTCCACTTATTGATTCTCTAGTTTCTTTATAGTCTTTTCTTATATTGTATCCATTTATGAATATTTGACCATTAAAAGATATTAGACCTAGAAGTGTTTTGAGAACTGTTGACTTACCACTTCCGTTAGGACCGACTAATCCATATATTTTTCCTTTCTCCAGTTTAAAATTAATGTTATCTAAAATTCTGTTATTTTTTATTTCTTTTGTTAAGTTTGTTACTTCAACTGTATTCATTATTTTATCTCTCCTTTTTTTAGTTAATAAACTTTTTATTATGGTTGTTAATTACTGTTTATTCTTCTTTCTTGATTTATTTTGCTTAAATTAATTTTTTATTTTTTTCTATTTTTTGTATACCAAGTATATTTTTATCGTTTGACAATATACTCATTTCTTTTCGAGCAGTTTCATTTAATTTTTCCATCCTTTCACTTTGCTTTATTTTATTTTCTATCATACTTGCATTTAACACTTCTAGATTACTTAAAACAACTAAGTGTAAAATGTCAGCGTTATCTCTAATATTTCCTTTTAAGTTAGGATTACTATTTTTCCATTCTTTGGCAGTTTGCCCAAATAATGCTACATTTATTACATCTGCTTCGTCAGCGTATACATATTGTTTTTGTTTTTCTGTAAGTTTAGACACAATATTTTCTTTTATACTATTTGTATGAATTCTATAGTTAGTCTTAGTAAGCATTCTTCGTACTGACCATTCTACTTCATTGTGATTATTTTCATTATATTTCAGTCTTTCAAATTCTTTAATTAAGTATAATTTAAACGCTGGGTCTATCCAAGAAGCAAATTCTAATGCTATGTCTGGATGCGCAAACGTTCCACCATCATATTTTCCTCTTTTGCTAATAAAGCCTATTGCATTTGTTAAATGTATCCATCTAGATGGACTCATCGTAAAAGACTGAGTTGCTGAATCATTTTTAAACTCGCGAGATTCCGCTAGTTTAAAATTTTCATTAAACAATTCTTCCCATAATGAGTAAAAATCAAAAGAACTTTTATTGCTCATCCATTTTATAATAACATCACCAGGATTATCATTGTTTTTATATCTAGCTAAGTCTGTTAAGGAAATATAATCTGTATTATTTATTCTTATTACATTAATTAAATTGTCCTTTACTTTTATTCTTGTTTTTATTGTTTTACTGTTCATTTTAAACCTCACATTCTTTATTAATTAAAATATTACTTTTCCTTTGTTGTAAACTCTTTTTACTAATTTATTGATATTCTTTTAATAGCTAGAGCAACTAACCAACCCCAGTTTAGACTAGATCCACCAGAATAGTCTTCTGAACCAACTCATTTTTACACCACCTTTCTAACACAGTCTTTCTGTGTTTGCTTTATACACTAGCACACAAAAAAAGCCTTGTCAAACAGCGACTTTTGGCTTCTAATTTTTAAAATTGGAATGTCTAAAATTTAAAATTGACCCCCAAAATGGCGGTCAATTTTAATAATCTTCCAACTCTTTTTTAAAAAGGGTATTTCAATATTGAAAATTGAAAGGGAAAATTTCTTAAAAAAATTAATCTAACTTTACATTTTCAGTGTCAAGTATATCCTTAAATTTCTCTTTGAATTCAATTAATCCTTTCTTTTTTGCATCATCATAAATTGATTTAGAGCTTTTTATTGCTTCATATATATGCTTCATATTTAAAATATTAGTGTTTTCAAATACTGCATTTGAATATGCATTTGCAAGCATTGTTAAAGCTATGTCTGGGTATCTATTGCCAATTTCGTATATTCTTTTGTATTGGTCAGTTAATTCAACTATAAATCTAAATATTTTTTCTTTTTGGTAATCGCTATAGTTATCATTAACACCACTTTGTTTTTCTATTTTTGGATAAGTGCCCATAAGTATTTTAACTGTATCTTCTACAGTAGGTTCTTCGACATCAACTTTTAAGAATCTTCTTAAGAAAGCACGGTCTCTTAAAATGTATGCTTCGTATTCTTCAGTAGTAGTAGCGCCTATCATTTTTATAGTACCTCTGTCTAGGCCTGGCTTTAGCATATTTGCAAAGTCAACATTTAAGTTTGATGTGTTTCTGCTAACTAATAAGTGTACTTCATCTATAAATAAAATTATGTTTTCTTTTGTTTTAAGTTCATCTACTAATAGCTGAAGCATATTAACGTCTTGTCCATCTTCAGTATGCACTGTTCCTAAAAGGGCTGATATATTAACTTTAATTAGTTCATACTTTTTAAGAGCATCAGGCACTAGACCTTTTTGCATTCTATAGCCCATTCCTTCAACAATAGCAGTTTTACCTATACCTGCCTTACCAACTAAAAGGGCTGACTTTTCAGGAGTAAGCAATATAAGCATTGCTTCTTTGATTTCTTTATCTCTTCCAATAGCGGGATCAGTGATATAAGTTTTCTTAGTTAGATTTTCTCCATAAGTATCTAGTACACTAAACTTTTTAGGTTGTTCATTAAAATCTAGTACTTCTAATGTTTCGTTCATATAATTCACCAATATAATTATACAATAGTTTTTTCTCTTTTACTAATATAATTAGAAAAATTAGTTGTAAAGTTAACGTTTCACTCTTGAATAAGTCTAATATGTAATGTTAAAATGAAGAAGAGGTGCGAGAAATGGATTACAAAATAATTTCAAATTCAGATTTAGATACAATTGAGCTTGCTCAAAATATAGAAAGTGAAAAATTTCCCAATATGGTTATATGTTTAGAGGGAGATTTAGGAAGTGGTAAAACTTTATTTGCTAAAGCTTTTGCTAAGTCAATGGGTATTACAGAAAATATAACTTCTCCTACATTCACTATTATAAAAGAATATACAGGTGAAGATAATTTTAGATTATTCCATATGGATGTATATAGATTAAGTGAAATGAAAGATGATATAGGTATAGAAGAGTATTTCAAAAAGAAAGGTGTATGTCTTATTGAATGGGCTGATTTGATTGGTGATATACTTCCTAAGAAAAGGCTTGATATTAGAATTAAAATTGTTGATGAAAATAAAAGAATATTTACTTTAATTCCTCATGGATTAGAATATGAAGAAGTTTGCCAAAGAGTTGTGTAAGCGTATGGTCTAGGTTTTATGAGATAGTCATAAAGCCTTTTATTTTTGGTTAAAAAGTGGTAAAATATAGCACGAGGTGGAGAAGTATGTACACATTATTTATAGATACTCATGATGAACTAATAACAGTTGCTCTATTAAATGAAGAAAAAGTTATAGAGAAAACTAAGGAAAGTTTGTATTCTCATGCTGTTTATTTGATGCCTATGGTAGAAAGTATACTTAAAGAAAATAGTTTAACAGTAAAGGATATTAAAGATATAGTTGCTGTTAATGGACCAGGTAGTTTTACTGGCCTTAGAATAGGACTTTCAGCTGCTAAGGTAATGGCTTATTCATTAAATGTTCCTATTTATTTAGTAAGTAGTTTATCTGCATATTTAGTAAGTTCTGATATTAAAGGTAATAAAGAAGCTGTTATTGAAGATAATAAAGGTTATTATATAAGTGTGTTTGATGAAAATAATAACTCATTAGTTGAAGAAACATATAAAGAAGATATAAGTGAGTTTAATTATCCAAAAGTAGAAGAAAAACTTGATGTTAGAAAAGTAGTTAACTATGCTAAAAGTTTTGAACCTGCTAAAACACATTTAGTAAGAGCTAATTATGTTAAGAAAATTGAGGTTGAAAAGTGATCATAGAAGAAGAGCTAGATAACTTTAAAGTAAGATACAGTTTTGCTAGCGAAGCTATTACAAAAGGATATATTTTGGTAGAAGAAACTATAGATGTAGTAAATATAATTGATGTGTTTACTAAAGAAGAGTATAGAAAAAAAGGCGTATCTAGTAGAATACTTAAATACATAATTAATAAATATAAAGGAAATAAAGCTAAGTTAATGCTAGAAGTTAGAAGTAAAAATATTCCTGCGATTAACTTATACAAGAAGTTTGATTTTAAAGAAATATATGTAAGAGAGAATTATTATAAAGATGATGATGCTCTTATAATGGAGATGATGTTATGAAAGATGTTTATATTTTAGCTATAGAGAGTTCTTGTGATGAGACTAGTGTTAGTATTGTTAAGAATGGG
>CADBRE010000112.1 GCA_902797005.1 uncultured Erysipelotrichaceae bacterium
ATGAGATTAAAAGATAATAAATAAGGTTGTGATAAGATGTATATAAAAGAAATTAAAATAAATGGATTTAAAAGTTTTGCTGATAATGTAAATCTAGAACTAAATAGAAACTTTACAGGTATAGTTGGGCCTAACGGATCTGGTAAAAGTAATATAGTTGACGCTCTAAAATGGGTTATGGGTGAGCAATCAGTTAAAACTCTTCGTGGTTCAAATGGTATGACAGATGTAATCTTTAATGGATCAGCTTCTCGTGATGCTTCTAGAAGTGCTAAAGTTGCAATAGTCTTAGATAATACAGATAAGTCAATTCCACTAGATTATACTGAAATAGAAATAAAAAGAGTAGTTTATAAAACTGGAGAAAATGAGTATTTCATAAATAATGAAAAGGTTCGCTTAAAAGATATAACTGATTTGTTTGTAGATACATTTTCTTCTAAAGAGAGTTTAAGTATCATTCCCCAGGGTAAAATTAGTGAAATAGTAAATGGTCGCCCTGAAGACAAAAGATTAGTAATAGAAGAAGCTGCAAGTGTTGTAAAGTATAAAAAGAGAAAAGAAGAAGCTTTAAGAAAACTTGCTAAAACTAACGAAAATGTTGAAAGAGTAAATATGATTATAAATGAACTTGAAGTTCAGATTAATCCTTTGGAAGAACAAGCTACAAAAGCTAAGAAATACAAAGAGGCTAAAGAAAAACTAGAATCAGTTGAAATAGGGCTTTTAGCTACAGATATTAGCACTATGAATGAAGAGTATACTTTAGTTAAAGAAGAGAAAGAAAACTTAACTAATAAAGCTGTATCTTTAAGCAGTTCAGACAGTAAAGAAAGAAGTACTTTAGAAAGCAAAAAGCTTGAAAGAACAAGATTAGATGAAGAAGTTTCTTCGCTTCAAAGAGAACTTTTAACTAAGAGTGAAGAAGTTAATAAACTTAATTCTAAGAAAGAACTATTAAAAGAAAGAAGTAAATACGATAAAGAAACTGATGAAGTAAAGCAAAGCATTAATAGACTTAAAGAAGAAAAGCTATCTTTAGAAAATGAAAAGCTAACTTTAGAAAGTAAATATAATAGCGAGTTAGAAGCATTTAACAAAGGTAAAGAAGACTTAGGAAAACTAAATGAAGAGCTAGTAAGTGCCAATTCTAGAGTAAACAACTATACTAGAGAAGTGCAAGAACTTAATAAAAATAAGATGGATCTTCAAAATAGAAAAGACATACTTGAGTACAATATTGAAAATATGACTAAAGTTCCATTTGCTGTTAAAGCTGTTATAAATAATCCTACACTTAAAGGTGTTGTTGGAAGAATTGGGTCATTATTTGATGTTGAAAACGAATATGCTTTAGCGATAGACACTGCACTTTCTTCAAGCGTTAATAATGTTGTAACTAGAACTGATAGTGACGCTAAAGAAGCTATTGAATACTTAAAGAGAAGCGGTAAAGGTAGATGTACATTCTTCCCAATGAACTTAATTAAAGCTAAAGGAATAGATAGCGAAACTCTTTCAGTAGTAAAAGAAATGAAAGGTTATGTAAATATTGCTTCTTCATTAGTAACATTTGATAAAGAGTACTATAACATTATAACTAATCAGTTAGGTAACATAATCGTTGCTACTAATATAGATGAAGCACTAAATATATCTAAAAAGATAAATACTAAATATAGAGTAGTAACCTTAGACGGTGAAATCGTACACGTTGGTGGTTCTCTAACAGGTGGAAGTAGAAACAATAACAGCAGTGTAAACGAGAAAACTGAATTAGATAACATAACATCTCAAATAAAGCTATGTGACATCAATATAGAAGAAAGAGAAAGCGCTTTAAAAGAAGCTAGAAACTCAGTAGATGTTTTAACTAATAAGATATATGCTTTTAATGTAGAACTTTTAAACTTAAATGAAAGATATAATGTAAGTAAGAAGAATCTAGATGAGCTATTATCAAAATTAGAAAACGTAACTAACGAACTTAATGCTTTAGTTAGTGATAAACAGGGTGAGAAGAGTGAGCTTGATAATATAATGAATGCTTTCTTTGAAGCTGAGAAAGTTAAGAATGAAATTGAAATAAAGATGAGTGAAGCAGAAAAGAAGAGAAAAGCTTTAGTTGAAGAAATAGACCAAATGGAAAGTACTTTGAGTAAAACTTCTTCTAAAGTTAGAGAAATAGAAGAAAAGATAAACTCTTTAGCGCTTAAAGAAACAAGACTTTCTGCTAATCTAGATAATATGCTTAATCGCCTTAATGAAGACTATAACATGACATATGAGCATGCTAGAAACAACTATGAGCTTACTATGGACATAGATGAAGCAAGAGCAGTTATATCTGAAAATAGAAGAATAATTAAATCTTTGGGAGAAGTAAATCTAGGCAGTATTGATGAATACGAAAGAGTATCTAAACGCTTTAACTTCTTAAATACTCAGAAAGATGATCTTATCGCTGCTCAAAATAATTTGCTTGGCATAATTAGAGATATGGATGACGTTATGATTGATAAGTTTGCAACTACATTTAAGAAAGTTAATCAGGAATTTACTAAAGTATTCAAAAATCTATTCGGTGGAGGGGATGCGCGTCTTGAGCTTACTGACCCAACTAATATGCTGGAAACAGGTGTTGAGATTAAAGCATATCCACCAGGAAAAAGACCAGGAGCCTTATCACTACTTAGTGGTGGAGAGATGACTTTAACTGCAATAAGTTTACTATTTGCAATAATGAACTTAAAGAACGTACCATTCGTAATCTTAGACGAAGTAGAAAGCGCGCTTGATGAAGTAAACGTAGAGAAGTTTGGGAAATACATTGATACTTATAAAGGCAAAACACAGCTTTTAGTAATCACACACAAAAAGAAGACTATGGAATATTTAGATTTACTATATGGCATTACTATGCAAGAAAGCGGTGTCAGTAAATTAGTAAGCGTTAAATTAGAAGAAATCAAGTAGGTTTCTTCTTTTGCAATTACAGATGAATTATTATTTAATTGATTAAAGTGTTTTAATGTGCTATTCTATAAAACATGGAGGAAAAAATATGGATATAAGAATAGAGGATATTGAACTTATAGGATATGTTAAAACTTTAAATGAACTTAATTTAAATAAAGAAGAATTAGAAGAGCTAAGAGAAAGCCATCCAGAAGAATTAAGAGACTATTTAATTACTAAAAAAGTATTTAATGTTAAGGAAAACCATGTTGTTTATAATGATGACGGATCATTTTCTCATCTTTTTATAGACAAAGAAATCAATTTAAAAAAGTACGAAAATACTGATTTAAAGAAAATGATGAAAAATGAATTAATTAAATATATTAATACGAATTATACTATAATTGAAAGTGGGCAGAAAGTAAACATAGATAAAAAGCTGTACAGGAGTATTCGTATTCTAAAAAGACCGATAGTTTATATTTTAAGAATAAAGTAAAAAAGTATTTAGTTATAGATGGGCTAAATTTAATCATAGAGAATTCAAAACGTTATAAATGGAGCAAAAACAATAAAAAGAAACATGATAAAGATGCAGCTTATGGTTTCTATGTTTATAAATGTAGTTTTATTTTTAAAAATAGTTCCAAATTACAAACTGCGACTTTGTTAATTAGAAATTCTAAAGATTTTGGTAAATATTTATATGATTTATTTATAAACTAAAAATTAATTAATTAGCTATCAAAAACTCCGACAATAAAGTAGAGTATGGCATAGCAAATTAATTAATTATGGACTTATAATACCACATTTATATACATAAGTAAATAATTATTTGCAAATATCATGTGCGCCATGTAAATATGTTTGTTATAACACATAAAAAGAAAACTATGGAATACTTAGATCTACTTTATGGTATAACTATGCAAGATAGTGTTGTAAGTAAATTAGTAAGTGTTAAATTAGAAGAAATCAAATAGGTTTCTTCTTTGTTTTGGTTCAAAATTGTAAAATGAAACGCTCCAAATATTCCAAATGAAATGTTCCAAATCTTCCAAATGTACCTAACATTTTTATATTAAAAAATCAATTAATTGCCACTACTGCTTCCAACTGAAAATAACAGATCAACAAAATGTGGTTCAATTAATTGGCTATGTATAAATAATACCACATTTTTTACTGTTTGTAAGTTAGGATAATAACTATTTTTTAAAATTTTCTATTATTTGTA
>CADBRE010000113.1 GCA_902797005.1 uncultured Erysipelotrichaceae bacterium
GAGTTTGGATTATATTTTAGAACTATAAGTTTAAATAAAGTATTTAATGCATCTATTCCTTATAACTGGAGTGGAGTAAAAGCTAATAATGCTGTAGAGAATATTGAAAGCTTAGGAGATAGACTATGGTCAGAGACTCCAGCTTATAGTGTAACATTATCACCAAGTGATATAAGTAATATTAAGAAATATAATAAAGATAGAAACTATTTAGATTATTCACTTTCTTGTAAAGGATATTATTGTACAAGCTCATTCTTAGATGATACTTTACCGAATATGTTAAATGAAAGTAAAATAATTGACAATAGTAAAGATGATGATAAAGTTCATTTGTATTCAAATAGGTAAACTGCTCATTATAATTTGAGTAGTTTTCTTTTGCCTTTTGCTATTTCCTGTGCTATACTGAATATATAAAATAGGATGGTGCAAAAATGAAAGAAGCTTTTTGGGGTTATTTTCTTATAGGACTTGGGGCATTAGTTATTGTTGTTATGATGCTTGTTCAAAACTATACTTCAACTAGTGAGGAAGATTATTATTTAACTAAAGAGGTATTAGAGGCATCTATGATAGATGCAGTTGATTATGGCTTGTATGCTCAGACTGGTGAAATTAGAATTATAGAGAGTAAGTTTAGAGAGAACTTTATAAGAAGATTTGCTGAAAGTGTAAATAATAGTAAAACTTATACAATTGAGTTTTATGATATTTATGAGAATCCACCTAAAGCTTCAGTACTAGTGAAAACTAAGACTGGTAATTATACAGTTAATTCTGAAAGTACTAATTTTGATATATTGACAACATTAAGTGGAATTCTTGAAAGTAAGTATGGAGATAAAGTAAGTACCAAAAAAATAGATTTAACAATAGAAAATGGAAGTGCTAATTATTCATCTAGATATGCGCAGGTGGGTGATAAAGTAGAGTTTATAATAAATGGTAATCTTGGTTATAATAATGTTTCATCAAGTGAATGCATAACTGGTAATGCTAAAATAAGAGTAGCTGGGAATGTAGCAACTATTTACGATATTATGGAAGACTCTAAATGTGTTGTTAGATTTAGTAATTAATTAATTGATTTTATATGAAAAATATTTTATAATAATTATTAGAATAGAAGGAGGATATTATGAATAATATTTTAGTTTCATTAAAGAGGTTTTTTACAAATAAAAACACAGTTACAATACTTGGGGTAGTGGGGATAGTTTTGGTTTTGTTCTTTGGGTATAGCTATAGGATTAAACAGCAAACTAATCCAATTAGGGTGCCTTATGCAAAGCAAGAGATTCAACCTAGAACTCAGGTAACCGAAGATATGATTGGTTGGTTAGAGATACCTAGAACGATGTATAATAAGATATCAAATAATGCTATTACTTTAAAGAATGATATCGTTGGAAAATATGCAGCTTATAATACTGTTATACCTGCAGGAAGTTTGTTCTATAGATCTACTTTGCTTAATTGGAGTGAAATGCCTGATTCAGCATGGGCAGATATACCTGATAAATATACAGTAGTTAGTTTAAATGTTAATACTGAGACTACTTATGGTAATTCAATTTTCCCAGGAAATTACATTGATTTATATTATCAAACTTATGATGAGACAGGAAAGCTTATATATGGTAAGTTTATTGAAAGTATAGAAGTTCTTGCTGTAAAAGATTCTTCTGGTAAACATGTTTTTGAAAACTCACAAGCAGGATTGGTTCCAGCATCATTAATATTTGCTGTTCCTGAAGATATGTATTTACTACTTAAAGACACACAATACTTATCTGGACAATTAGTTCCTGTTCCTAGAAATAAGTCTTATAGTGAAAATCCTTCACCTACTATTATTTATAGTGATTACATTCAAGACTATATTCTTAGTCAAACCGTAATATTACCTGAACAAGGAAGTAGTAATAATGGTAGAGTAGGAACTGTTGATACTGTAGAATAATAATAAAAAAGAATAAAAAGAAAGGTGGGCCTGTATGAATACGATTTTTGATCAAATTGATTTTGGGCCATTGCAAGAGTTTTTAGATAATGATGATATTACAGATATCTCTTATACAAATGGTGGACAAATTTGGCTTAAGAGTCTAAATCAAGGTGTCATAAGAGCTGAAAGACCTGAAGTTGATAACCATCTAATTGAAAAAATAGCGTTTCAGTGTTCAAATGTAATGGGTAAGACATTCAATATGGCTCATCCATTTCTTGATGCTGAGAGTGCTGAGCTTCGTCTTAACTTTGTACATGAGTCAATTGCTACTAATGGAATCGCGTGTGTTATAAGAAAGACACCAGCTAAAATTAGACTTAATAAAGAAAAGTTACTTAATGAAAACTATGTATCACTTCCTATGCATGACTTTCTATTTAAATGTGTTGAAGGACACTGCAATATAATAGTAAGTGGTGAAACTGGTAGTGGTAAAACAGAGCTTGTAAAATATTTAGCAAGCCATACAAAAGAAAATGAAAAAATAATAACAATAGAAGATACTCTTGAACTTCACTTAGATAGAATATTTCCACATAGAGATATAGTTGCAATGAAAACAAACAACATAGCAAGTTATAGTGATGTACTTGTAACCTGCATGAGACAAAACCCTAGATGGATACTTTTGTCAGAGGTAAGAAGTGCTGAAGCAGTTACTGCTGTTAGAAACTCTATATCTTCTGGACATAATATTTTATCGACAATACACTCAGATAAAGCAAGTGGTATTCCAATGCGTTTATATAGTCTTTTAGAGAGTAATCTTGATGTAGATCAATTCTTAAAAAGTATACATAGATATATACACTTAGGTGTACATGTAAAGGGATATATGTCTAAAAAGTATGGTAGATTCCAAAGGGAAATTGTTGAAGTTTGTGAGTTCTATGTTGATGATGATAATAATGCTAAGACTAATGTATTATACACAAAAACTATGGATGGTACTGAAGTTTATCATAACCCTAGTAAGTATTTACTTGATTACTTAGATGCTCAGGGAATATATTTACCTAGAGAAACATTTGTCAAAGAAGATAGTGTTTTAAAAGAAGCGAGAGTAGAGGTTTTAGATTTTTAATTAGGAGGTGACAGATATGTATTTAGAGATATTCTTGGTTGCATTTATTGTAGTATTTATATTATTGTATAGAAGAAGTAAAGGTAATAAGTTTTTTAAGTTTGTAACTTCTAATGCTGCAAATATATATAATAAATATGCTCCTTATTCTTTTAAGACTGTTAGAGAAAAGACTAAGGAATTAGGACAAGAATATACAGTAAGACAATATGCAATGCAGGCCTTATTATTTGGCGTAGGAGCATTTATCGTATCTTATCTGTATTTCTATAGTATAATTATTTCAATATTATATGCTGTTATAGCTATAGCATTTATTCCTTATCTTGCATATTTAAGATGTAAGAAAGTCTATAGCGAGTTTATATTTGAGCAAATACAAATATATGCTACTAACGTAATAATGGAGTTTAATACAACTCAGTCATTTGTTAAGTCTCTTGAAGGAGTAAGAGATAGTGGAGTACTTGAAAATCCTGTGCTTGCTGATGTAGAAGAAATGATAAGAATAGCTTATAATTCCGCTGATATAGATGAAGCAATAAACTATATGAATAATAAATATGATTACTATATTATAAGAAATATGCATCAATTATTTTATCAGATAACTAAAGAAGGTTCTAAAGATTCAGGAGAAGCTCTAGAAGGAATGATGCAAGATATAGATATGCTTGTTGAAAATGTTTATAGAGATAGAATGGACAGAGCTAATTTCCATAAGCAATTTATAACATTCGGTATTGCACTTTATTTCTTAATAGCACTTGTACAATACATGCTAGGTAATGAAAGTTATATAGCTTTATTAGGTCTTTGGTACATTCAAATATTGTTACATCTAATAATAATAATAAATACTTTCTTCTTAATTAGTGGAGAAAAATATTATAACGAGGATGTGGGTGCCGAATGATGTGGGAAATAGTTGTAATTGGACTATTATTAATAATTGTCCTTTATTCAAGAGGATTAATTGATGGTAATAAGTTTGTTAAAGATAATGATGCTTTGTTTAAAGTTATAAAAGAAGATGATTATGACTTTTATGTAGCTGCCAAATATGGAGATAGTGTAGAAGCTAATAAGCTATTTGAAAAGCGTATTCAAAACTCTTTAGTAGTATTGGTAATTTTAGTATTATTATTTATATCTAATTTAAACTTTATTAATTTAATAGCTTGTTTTGCAGCAGCATTTTTGGTATTTAAAAGTGGATATTCTAATCTAAGAAGCTATTATAAAAAACATTTACACGAAATTGATTTGTTGCTTCCTTACTATTTAAAGAGTTTGGAAATATTAATTCAGCATTATACAATCCCAGTAGCGCTTTCTAAGTCAATAGATAGCGCGCCTGCTATATTTAAAGATGGATTAAGGGAACTAATTAACAAAATAGATGCTGGTGATTCTTCAATAGATCCTTACATGGAGTTTGCTAAGAAATATCCAGTAAGAGATTCAATGAGAATGATGAGACTCTTGTATAGATTAGGACTTGGTTCACAAGAAAGAAAGCAAGAACAATTAATAGTATTTTCTAGAACTATATCAAGTTTACAAGCTAAGAGTAGAGAAACTAAATATAAAGAAAGACTAGATAGAATGGAAAAGAGAACAATGATAATGCTTTCAACTACAGGTGTAGGGGTTATGCTTATATTATTATT
This sequence comes from uncultured Erysipelotrichaceae bacterium, assembly GCA_902797005.1. Taxonomy (GTDB): domain Bacteria; phylum Bacillota_I; class Bacilli_A; order RF39; family UBA660; genus RUG727. Next base: position 4,772 of record CADBRE010000113.1, read on the forward strand.
CTCAATAATGCAGACTATGACATTTTCATAGTCTTTTTTCTATAAAATGGTTGAATGTAGATTAGCTCCTAAAATGATACAAAAAAATTAAAATATTTGGTAATTAAATGAGACGATTATATAGATTAAAGGCAAGCAATA